>JAGDAE010000078.1 GCA_017959645.1 Kiritimatiellia bacterium | reverse complement strand
GGGGGCGATACGCCACGGGCTCGCCCGCGCGCTCGTCGCGGCCGACGACACCACCCGCGCCGCCCTCAAGAGGGCAGGCTGCATGACCCGCGACAGCCGCATGAAGGAGCGCAAGAAACCCGGCCAGCCCGGCGCCCGCAAGCGCTTCCAGTTCTCGAAGCGCTAATCCGGACTCATGGCATTCGGATTTCTCAAGAAGATCGCCCAGGCGCTCGGGGTCGGAAAGTCTCCGGCGTCGCAGGGCGGCAAAAAAGGCAAGCGGCGCGGCAAGCGTGGCGGCGGTGGCGGCGCGCAGCAGCAGAAGAAGCAACAGCACGCCCAGAAGCCGCAGAAACAGCAGCCGAAGCAGCAGCAGCAGAACCAGCGAAAGGATCGCGCGCAGCAGCAGCAGCCTTCGCAGCAGCAGGGGTCTCGCCGCGACCGCGGCCAGCAGCGTTCCCGGCAGGGACGCGGGAAGGACCGCAGGCGCGGTCCGGCGCCGGTCAACACTGCGGCCGGCGAGATGCGCCCGGGCGGCGAGATTTCGGCGAAGGAGCTCGAAGCGCGCAAGGCGGCGCACGCGGCGTGGGACCCGGCGAGTTTCGTCGTGGATCCGGTCGATGGCAAGAAGCGCTTCCACGATTTCGATCTGCCCGGCGAGGTGATGCACGGCATAGCCGACCTCGGGTTCAAATACTGCACCGACATCCAGGCGCTGTCGCTCGAGCAGGCGTTGGCGGGCAAGAACATCGCCGGCAAGGCGCAGACGGGGTCCGGCAAGACGGCGGCGTTTCTGGTCGCGATTCTGACGCGCTACCTGCGTACGCCCGAAAACCGCGCCAGCGCCGGCGGCACGCCGCGCGCGCTGGTCATCGCGCCGACGCGCGAACTGGTCATACAGATCTGCAAGGACGCGGACGCGATCGGCAAATACACCGGTCTCAGGTCGCTCGCGATCTACGGCGGGATGGACTACGACCGCCAGCGCAAGGAGGTTCTCGACGCGCCGGTCGATCTGCTTGTCGCGACGCCTGGGCGGCTTCTAGATTTCGTCAAGACGAGGACGATAAACCTTTCCAGCGTCGACACGCTCGTGATTGACGAGGCCGACCGCATGCTCGACATGGGGTTCATTCCCGACGTCAGGCGCATAATGAGCTACCTGCCGCCGAAGAACAAGCGCGCGACGATGCTCTATTCGGCCACGCTTAACGACACGGTCATGCGGCTGGCGATGAACTGGATGGAAGAGCCTTACAAGGCCGAAGTCGAGTCGCAGACCAACGCGACCGACACGGTAAAGCAGGTCGTCTACGTCGTGCAGGCGAAGGACAAGTTCACGGTTCTTTTCAACCACATCGCGCTGCATCCGCAGGCGCGGACGATCGTTTTCTGCAACCGCAAGACGACCACCGAGGACGTCTACGAATCGCTCAAGGTGCGCGGAGTGTCGGTCGAGATGCTCTCGGGCGACGTGAACCAGAACAAGCGTCTGCAGGTTCTCGAAGCGTTTCGCGAAAACGCGGTCAAGGTCGTGGTCGCGACCGACGTGGCCGGGCGCGGCATCGACATCAAAGGGCTCGAGTACGTGGTGAACTTCGACTTCCCCTACGAGGCCGAGGACTATGTCCACCGCATCGGCCGAACGGGAAGGGCCGGCTCGACCGGAATCGCGATTTCGTTCGCCGACGAGTTCGAGAGTTGCCAGATTCCCGACATAGAGGCGTACATCAACGAGCCGCTCAAGTGCACGGTGATAGGTCCGGACGATCCGCTGCTGAAGGCGCTGCCGCCGCGCGGCACGCGTCTGGGCCGCGAGGTCGACGCCGAAGCGGCGGCTTGCGTGGATGCGCGCGAAGCCGCCGGCGAGGAGGAGATCGCGGCGGCCAAGGCGCTGGTCGGGGCGAATGCGGTGACGTCGGCCGGCAAGCCGGCGATTCTGCGCGAGGACTGCCCGCGCCGGGAACTGCCGAAGTTCGAGAACGCGTTCGAGGAGAAACGCGAGGCGCCGGACGAATCGGACGTGTATTCCAAGCCGGTCGACCAGCAGAAGAAGCACGAGGAATGGGCGGTGTGAGATCTTCGGCGAGATGCCGGGGGCTTTCGCTCATGAGCGGCGGTCTGGACAGCCAGCTCGCCGTTCGCGTTCTCGAAAGAGCGGGTGCGGAAATGGAGGGAATCTGTTTCCGCTCTCCGTTTTTCGGCCCTGAGGCCGCGCAGAAAGCCGCAACCGCGCTGGGCGTCAAACTGCACATCGTCGATTTCACCGACGACGCGATATCGCTGCTGGAGAATCCTCCGCACGGTTTCGGGGGGGCGATGAACCCGTGCATCGACTGCCACGCGCTGATGATACGCCGCGCTGGGGAGATGATGGCCGAGCTCGGCTTCGATTTCGTTGCCACCGGCGAGGTCGCGGGCCAGCGGCCGATGTCGCAGAACCGTCAGGCGCTCGGAGTAGTCGAGAAATGCTCGGGCATGGTCGGCAGGCTGGTGAGGCCGATGTCGGCGAAACTGCTGGCGCCGACAATCCCCGAGACCGAGGGGAAACTCGACCGCGAAATGCTGCTCGACATTTCCGGGCGCAGCCGTGAGCGCCAGATCGCGCTGGCGGCGGAGTTCGGCATAACGGAATATCCGTCGCCGGCGGGAGGATGCAAGCTCACCGAAGAGGGATTCGGGAGGAAACTGAAGGATCTGATGGACCACGAGGGGCTCGGGAACCGTGCGCTGGTCGAGCTTCTGACGGTCGCGAGAAGATTCCGGCTACCAGGCGGGACGGGAGTATTGCTCGGACGCGACCGGGACGAAAATGCGATTCTCAAGGCGAATGCCCGGCTAGGCACTCTCGTCATGCCGGTCAACGTGCCAGGCCCGACGGCGCTGCTGACGGAGATAAAGAGCGAGAAAGACCTCGATCTCGCGAAAATACTGGTCTGCGCGTATTCCAGATACGATCGCCTCGAGGGCAACATAATGCTCAATCTGGGCGAGGTCGCTCGCCCGTATCCGCGGGAGGCGTTCAAGGAGTTCCAGATATGCTAGAGACGCTCGCAGGGCATCTCGACGGCATTGCCGCCCTCGCGCCGACGTGGGGGCTGGCGTTCGTTTTTGTCTTCATGGCGGTCGAAAGCTCGTTCATACCGTTCCCGAGCGAGGTGGTGATGATACCTGCCGGTTTTCTCTGCGCAAGGGGCGAGATGGGATCGGTATGGCTGGCGATCGCCGCCGGCGTCGCAGGTTCGGTCGCCGGCGCGTACGCGAACTATTTTCTGGCGCTGCGGCTCGGGCGGCCGTTTCTCGAGCGGTGGGGGAAATACTTTTTCGTCAAGCCGGAGCCGCTGGCAAAGGCGTGCGAGACGTTCAACCGCTACGGGGCGGCGACGACGTTCGTCTGCCGTCTGATACCGGTGATAAGGCAGCTCATCTCGATCCCGGCCGGAATATCGCGCATGCCACTGGCGGAGTTTACGGCATTCACGGCGCTAGGGGCGGGTATATGGACGGCGATTCTGGCTTTCGCCGGCTACGCCGCCGGACGCAGCGTGGCCGACATTTCCTATCTCGAACTGGTGACGCGCGGCAAGGAGGCGGTCTCGGCGCACGCGCCGTGGGCAATCGCGCTCGCGCTGGTTCTGGCGGCGGTCTATGTTGCTTTGCGCAGAGCATTTGCGAATCGCCTTCGCGCTTGACGGCGCGAAGAGCGTTCCCGTTAGGGACGTGAGTTTTTCCGTTCCGGAGAACGGGAGGGTTGCGCTTGTCGGCGAATCGGGATCAGGCAAGACGCTCACCGCGCTCGCGCTGGGAAACCTCGTCGAACGCGCCGAAATATCAGGCGAGATACGCGGAAAGGCGAGAATCTCGTACATCTTCCAGAATCCGATGCAGTCGCTCGATCCGGTGATGCGTATCGGGAAGCAGATACGCGAGAACGCGGCGGACCGCGACGCGGAGGCGCTTCTCGAGAATGTCGGGCTGCCGCGGGAATGCGCAAGGAAGTATCCGTGCGAACTTTCGGGCGGGCAGCAGCAGCGGGCGATGATCGCGATGGCGCTTGCCATGAAGCCGGATCTGCTGGTTGCCGACGAACCGACGACCGCGCTCGACGTAACCACGCAGAAAGAGGTTCTCGACCTCGTTTCGCGCGTCGCCGACGAGCGCGGCATGGCGGTGTTGCTGATAACCCACAATCTCGGACTGGTGGCGAGATACTCCAGTTTCGTGAACGTCATGTACGCGGGGGAGATCGTCGAGCGCGGCCAGACGCGGGAGGTTCTGGGGAATCCGCGCCATCCGTACACGGCGGGGCTTATCGCTGCCGTTCCGTCTATAGCCGCGCCGCGCGACGCTCCGCTCGCGGACATACCCGGAGTGGTGCCGCCGCCGACCGCATGGCCGAAAGGGTGCGCGTTCGCGCCGAGATGCCGATATGCCGAAGACAAATGCAAAAAGGAGGAAACCCATGAAGAAATCGCTAGCCTTTTCGCTGATTGCGGCGTGCGCTGCATTCGCGTCCGCCGGTGAATGGCCAGTCGCAAAGACGTACGAAGGCGAGAATCTGAGACGCGTGAAGATGCCGGTCGGCGGCATCGGAACCGGAACCATTTCGCTCGACGGCTCGGGCGGACTCGTCGACTGGGAGATCATGAACGCTCCCGGCAAGGGATCGGTTCCGACGCGGCAATCGGTGCAGGCGGCGTTCGTGGCGAGGACAGAGGACGAAGACGGCAACGTGTGCGCGCGGCTTCTGCAAGGCCCGCTCGACACCTCGCTGTACGAGGGGGCGGCCGGATCGTCCGCGCCCAACCACGGCTATCCGCGCTTCCGCGAATGCGTGTTCAAGGCTGCGTATCCGCTCGCGCAGGTGGAGCTCGAGGATGACGGGATGCCGGTTTCGGCGCGACTCGAGGCGATGAATCCGCTCGTGGGAGGGAACGCCGAGAAAAGCGGCATGCCGGTCGCGTTCATGCGATGGAGCGTGAAGAACGATACCCGCGCTCCACTCAAGGTGACGCTGGCGGCGATAATCCCCAATCCGGCCGGTGGAAACCTTTCGCAGGAGAAGCTCTACGGCGGTTCTCTTGTCGGGTTCGTGCAGCGCGGAACCGGCGACGAGAACGCCGAGGCCGATTCCACCCGCGGCGAGTTCGCGCTGACGGTCCCGGCGAATCTGGGCGAGATATCGGTCGCGACCGACATCACCGAGCCCGGCTGGAACGCCGGTCTCGACCGTTTCTGGCGCCGGCTCGTCGCGCATGGCGACGTCGGCGACGTCCATGACGGCGACAACCGTTGCGATTTCGCGTGCCTGTCGGTGAAGGTGGAGATCGGACCGAAGCAGACGAAGGCGTTCCCGTTCATCCTTTCCTGGCGATTCCCCCACCGCCATGCGTGGTGCGGCGCTTTCAACTACATCTACCCGACCGCGTTTCCGGCCGCAAAAGACGTCGGCAACCACTACGCCACGGTATATCCGTCCGCGCTGGACGCGGCCGAGAGTTTCTGGGCGGCCGAGCCGTCGCTCGAGCGCGACACGGTCGCGTTCGTGGAGAAAATCCTCGGCGCCAATGCTCCCGATGTCGTGAAAGAGGCGGCGCTTTTCAACCTTTCGACCCTGCGCTGCGAGACCTGCCATCGCGCCGCCGACGGGCACTTCTTCGGCTGGGAGGGCATTTTCGACCAGGCGGGCAGCTGCTGCGGCAACTGCACGCACGTGTGGGGATACGAACACGCGTTGGTCGACGTGTTCCCGTCGCTGGCCAGAGACATGCTCGATCTGAATTTCAACCATGCGATGACGCTCAACGGCGCGATATGCTACAGGATCATGCAGCCGGTCGAGGAACTCGGAGCCTCGCTCGGAGCCGCAGCCGCAGACGGCCAGATGCAGTGCATAATAAAGGCTTACGAGTACTGGAGCACGAGCGGCGACGGCGAATGGCTAGCGGGAATCTGGCCAAACATCAGAAAGGCGGTCGAGTTCTGCTGGCTGCCGAACGGCTGGGACGATGACGAAGACGGCGTGATGGACGGCTGCCAGCACAACACGATGGATGTCGACTACTACGGACCCAATCCGCAGATGGAGTTTCTCTACCTGGCGGCGCTCGAAGCGGCCGGTGAGATGGCGAAGGGAGCCGGCGAGCCCGGCTTCGCCGCCAAATGCGCGGAATTGCGAGAGCGCGGAGGCGCCTGGACGGAGAGAAATCTTTTCAACGGCGAATACTACGAGCATATCGTGCGCAGCGCAAGGGGCGACTGGCTGCCGCAGACGCGGGGAGGATGGACGCAGCTGGCGGATCTCGACAATCCCGACTTCCAGCTCGGGCCTGGATGCCTCATCGACCAGCTCGTCGGCGACTATGCCGCTCGCGCCGCCGGGCTGCCGCCGGTGGCCGAATATGCAAACGCGCGCAAGGCGACGGAGACGATTCTTTTGCGCAACCGCCGCGAGAAAGACGACCCGGTGTTCAATTCGATGCGCGACTACGCCCTCGCCGGCGAACGTTCGATACGTATGGCGTGGTATCCGGAGGACCGCAAGCCGAAGACGCCTTTCCCGTACTATCCCGAGACGATGACCGGGTTCGAATACGTTGTCGCCGCATGGCTTGCCCAGACTGGGGATTTCAAAGAGGCGGAGACGATCGTCAAGGATATACGCGACCGTTACGACGGCTTCAAGCGCAATCCGTTCGACGAGGCCGAATGCGGT
>JAGDAE010000077.1 GCA_017959645.1 Kiritimatiellia bacterium | reverse complement strand
TGAAGCCGGGCGCGACCGCGTTGCAGCGGATGTTGCGCGAGCCGAGCTCCTTCGCCGTCGTCTTGGTGAGCGCGATCACGCCGCCCTTCGATGCGGTGTAGTTCGCCTGGCCGGCGTTGCCCATGATGCCGACCACGGACGCGATATTGATTATCGAGCCGCCGAGCTGGGTTCCGTCCGCCGCCTTGTTCTTCATCATCGGACGCGCCACGGCGCGGGTGAAGAGGAAGGTGCCTTTGAGGTTGACGTCGAGAACCGCGTCCCAGTCGTCGTCGGACATCCGCATCAAAAGTCCGTCCTTGGTGATGCCGGCGTTGTTGACCATGATGTCGACGCCGCCGAAATCGGATAGCACCGCCTTCACGCACGCGTCAACTTCGGCCGATACCGCGACATTCACCCCGTACGCCTTTGCTTTCGCCCCGAGTTCCGCGATCGCTTTCACGGTCTCTTCGCACCACTCCGCCTTGAGGTCGCATACCGCGACGCTGGCACCGTCTTTGGCCAGACGTTTGGCAATTTCGGCTCCGATTCCGCGCGCGGCGCCGGTTACGATTGCGGTTTTTCCCTTGAGATCAGACATTTAACGCCTCCATTGAATTTATGCTGAAAGTATTGAGCGAGGGGTCGATTTTCTTTATCAGCCCCGAAAGCACCTTGCCCGGGCCGAATTCGTAGAAATCGGAGCATCCAAGCGATTTGGCCTTTTCGACGTCGGCCGCCCAGTTCGTGGTGCCGGTAACCTGCTCGAGCATGAGCGCTTTTATCGCATCCGGGTCGCCAGGATGGACGTCGCCGGTCACGTTCGAAAGCACCGGGAATTCCGGCGCCGAGAACTTTACGCCGTCGAGAACCGCCGCCAGCTTCTCGCGCGCCGGAGCCATGAACTTCGAATGGAACGCGCCGGCGGTGGCGAGCGGGATGGCGCGCTTGATGCCCATCTCCTTGGCGATTTCGGCAGCCTTGGCGATCTCGTCCTTCGAGCCGGAAAGCACCTGCTGGGCGGCGGAATTGACGTTCGCGACCGTGCAGCCGGAACGCTCGCACAGCCCGGCGAGCTGTTCGGGAGAAGCGCCGACGATCGCAATCATCCCGGACGGCGTCGCCTCGCACGCCTCCTGCATGAACCGTCCGCGCGCCTCGAGAACCTTGAGCGTCGAATCGAAATCGAGCACCCCGGCCGCACAGAGCGCGCCCCATTCGCCGAGCGAGAGTCCGGCCGCGCATGCGAAAGACACCGGGCGTTTCTTCTGCAGCGTCGCATACGCCGCGTAGCTCGTGACGAAAATCGCCGGCTGGCAGATATTGGACTTTGTCAGCTCCTCGGCCGGCCCCTCGAAGCATATCTTCTTGAGATCGAACCCGAGCACCTTGTTCGCCTTGTCGAAAAGCGCCATGATTTCCGGATCCGCCTCGGCGAAATCCCTTCCCATGCCGGGAACCTGCGCCCCTTGCCCGGCGAATATGCAGCAATTTGACATTTTCATCTCCTTCCTTAACGTGAGAAACGGCATTATATCAAATTTCCGGCAGTTTGCGCGGATGAAACGGGAAATTCGCAAAAACGGATCGCATCCGCCTTACCGCGTTTTGCGTCCGGCCGGTCTGTATCTGCGATTCGCGCGGGGAATCCGCCGCCGGGGCTGGGCTTCTTGCGAAGCGTGTCCACAGCATCGAAAGCGCGATGCAAAGAAAGAACAGCGCGGCCACCGCCGCCACTGCGGCAAGCATGGTTTTCGCGAAACCGAGCACCCGTTCTCTGCGCAGCCGCCCGCGCGTATCCTTGGCGAACTGCAGCCGCTCACGCTCTTCCGCCGCCGCGCGCGCCATTTCAAGAAAAGCGTCGCCGTCCGCCGTCTCGTCGTCTTCCGCTTCCGCTCTGGCGTCCGCCGCGTCCAGCAGCGCCCTCACTTTATGCGCGATCTGGCCGCGTATGCGCTCGCGGCGTTCAGGCGGCGCGTCGCGCAGTATCCCCTGCAGCGGACGAGATGATGCGCGTCTTGCATTCGCCATGAGCCCACGGAGATATCCGGCGATCTGCGGGTCGTTTTCGCGTTCGAGCAGATACTTCAGATCCTCCTCGTCCAGCTCGGTCTCGATTTCGGCGAACGCATCCATGTACATCGAAACGTCGAAACTTCCGCGGAACGCCCGTCCATAGAAAAGTAGCAGTATGAACAGCCGCGCGCCGGTCGGCGCGGAAGCGTACAGTTCGTCGAGATCGGGGTTTCTGCGGCATTCGGCCAGCGCCGAAGCGAGATCTTCAGACGTGATTTCCCGTTTCGCCGCCGCGCGCCCGTTGAACGAGAATTTGCCGTTGCAGTAGGGGCACAGCACGTGCTGTCCCTTTTTCGCGTCCGCGACGTCGATTTCCTTTCCGCAGAAACGGCAGTTCGCTATCATCTCGTCAGAGCGGAATCCTGAAAGTTATCGTCGTGCCTTTGCCGGGCGCGCTCTCGATCGCCGTCGTTCCGCCGAGTTCCGACGCCCTGCGCTCCATGCCGGCGATTCCGTAATGCCCCTCGGGTCTGGCCGCGGACGGGTCGAAGCCCTTGCCGTCGTCCTTCACCGAAAGCGCAAAGCCGCGCTCTTCGAACGCGACGTGCACCTTGACGCGTTTCGCCGCGCCGTGCTTGAGCGCGTTGCCGACCGCCTCCTGCAGAATCAGGAGCAGCGAGCCGGCGTACTTGTGGGCGATCGGACGCTCCTCGCCCTCGCTGGAGAACTCGACGGCGTTCTCCCAGTGCGGCATGCGCCGCGCCGCGAACCCGAAAAGCTCCATCAGCGATTCCGGCCCCTCGCTCTCTTCGTTCATCGCCCACAGCGTCGCGCGCAGACCGGCCTGGGTGTGCTGGAGCGCGTCCTGCACCGCCAGCAGCTGCTCGCGGCATTCCTTCGCGCCGTCCGGCAGATAGTTGAGCGCCGCCTTGAGCCGGAACACCGCCCCCGCCAGATACTGCTGGAAGCCGTCGTGCAGATCGGCCGCGAGACGTAGCCGTTCGCGCCGCGCCGCGTCCGCCTCCACCCGCGCCTTGACGCGAAGGCGTATCGACTCCGACAGCTCCGCCGTCTTCTTCGCGACCATCCCGCGGAGCGCGGTTACCCAGCCGAACAGCACCGCCAGAAGAACCACGAGCCACCCGAAGAACGCCCAGATCCGCGCCGGGGTCCAGAACGGCGCGCGCTTCACGATTTCGACCGAATCGACCGAAGGCGGAATTATTTCGATGTTCTCGATGCGCCCGAAGATTCCCTCTTCTATGTTTTCGATCGACGTGTAGGCGAGTATTCCGGTAACGCGGACCGTCGCTCCGATCTTCAGATCGTCGGGCAGCGAATCTGAAATCTCGACCGGCAGTTCCACCTGGAAATTGCAGTCGCCCTCGCCGACCAGCAGCTGGGTCGAGTTCTGACGGCGGTTGATGTCGCGCAGCATCCCCTCCGACGAGACGAGCGCGCCGTAAAGCCCGGTGTTGCCGAAAGGCAGCAGTTTCGAAAACAGCGTCTCGACGTCGAAGACCATCGGCGGGGGTATCGCCGAAACGTCGTTCGTCGTCACCGACACCGTCGCGTCGGCGATGCGGTTTTTCACCGAGAACTCGCGCTCGCCGGCGACCTCGACCACGTCGCCGGTCAGTGGGGCGTGCGCGCCCTCCGGCAGCGAGACGCGCCAGGCGGCGCCGTTCAGCTCGCACATGAAAAAGTACGGCAGGTTCCCGCGCGCGAAGGTGACCACTCCGGCCAGATTCGTCAACGCGGCTGCGACAACAAGAAAATTCGCCATGTCATGCCCTCAATATTCCAAGTTCGTAGGCGCGCGAGACCGCGCTCGTCGCGTTCGGGCATCCCAGCTTGGTCATGATGCCCTTGAGATGGGTCTTTACCGATTCCGGCCCGATTCCGAGCGAGCCGGCGATCTCTTCGCGCTGCCGCCCCTGCGCGGCGAGCCGCAGAACGTCCAGCTCTCTCGGCGTCAGCGTCGAAGGAGCCGGCTCGAATTCTTCGCAGACGAACCTGTCCGTGCCGGCTGCAATCGCGCGGATCGCCGCAGTGAGGCTGTCGTGATCGACGTTCTTCGGCAGATACCCGGCGGCGCCCTCGTCGCGCGCGCGCTGCTCCTCCGCGCGCAGCGGCATGCCCGCGAGCATCAGAACCTTGATGTCTGGATACATCTCCTTGAGCCGGCCGAGCGTCTCGAAGCCGTCCATTCTCGCCATGCGGATGTCGCAAAGCACGATGTCGGGCTTGGACTCCTTCGCGCAGGCGACGCCGACGAAGCCGTCGTCGGCCAGCGCGGAAATCGCAAAGCCCTCCTCGCTCGCCAGCATCGCCGCGAGTCCTTCTCTGACCATCGGATGGTCGTCTACGATCATTATCGATATCAAAGCGCCGTCCCCTTTCTTCATTGTGTTCGCCAATGCGGTAGATTATATCAAATTGCGCCTCTGCCGCGCAACCGCCCGCGGCGGCGAACCGGCCCCCAACAGAGACGGAAAATATGGTATAATATCCGCCAAATGAGCACCAACGCAAAAAAACACAGCCACGTATTCACCTCCGAATCGGTTTCGGAAGGCCATCCCGACAAGGTCGCCGACCGCATCTCCGACGCCATCCTCGACGCGTGCCTCGCGCTGGACGCCGGTGCGCACGTAGCCTGCGAGACGATGGTCGGCCCCGACATCGTCGTCAACATGGGCGAGATATCCTGCCGCGGCTTCGAGAAGATCGATACTGGTGCGATCGCCCGCCGCGCCGTCAGGAAGATCGGCTACTGCGTTCCCGGCGAGCACTTCAGCTGGGACACCTTCTCCTACGTTTCGCATCTGCACGGACAGTCGCCGGACCTCGCGCGCGGAGTGAACCGGCGTTCAAAGGCGAAACAGGGCGCGGGAGACCAGGGGATGATGTTCGGCTACGCGACGAACGAGACGAAGTCGCTCATGCCCGCGCCTGTCGTGTATTCCCACGGCATCCTCAAGATGTTCGCAAAGCTGAGAAAGTCCGACCCCCGGTACGCGTATCTGCGTCCCGACGCGAAAAGCCAACTGTCGGTCGTCTACGAAAACGGAGTCCCCGTTCGCATCGACACCGTCGTCGTCTCCCATCAGACCACGGAGGACGGCGCGACAAAAGCGAACTACGCGGAGATCGGCGAAAGGACGCGAGAATTTCTCGCGAAGACCGGGCTGCTCGACGCGAAGACGAAATTCTACATCAACCCGACCGGGAAATTCGTCGTCGGCGGACCTTGCGGCGACTGCGGGCTCACCGGCCGCAAGATTATCGTCGACACCTACGGCGGCATGGCCGCCCACGGCGGCGGCGCGTTCAGCGGCAAAGACCCGTCGAAGGTCGACCGTTCCGCCGCCTACTACGCGCGCTACGCCGCAAAGAACATCGTCGCGGCGGGGCTGGCAGACCGCTGCCAGATCCAGGTCGCGTACGCAATCGGCGTCGACAGGCCGGTCAGCTTCTGCGTGAAGACATTCGGCACCGCGCACGGAACCTCCGACGGACAGCTCGAGAAGATGCTCGCCTCCGGCAAAGTGTTCGACTTCAGACCCTACGCACTTATCGAAGATCTCGGGCTTCTTTCACCAAAAGGATGGAAATACGAGGACACCGCCGCGTACGGACACTTCGGGCGGCCGGCTTTTCCGTGGGAGAAGCTCGACAAGGTCGCGGAACTGAAGCGCAGGCTTGGACGCTAACCTCTACGTACATTTCCCCTTCTGCCGCTCGCGCTGCAGCTACTGCACGCTCTTTTCGCGCGCAGGCGCCGACGCGGAGCGGCGGCGCGAATACGCAAAGAATCTCGCCGACGGAATCTCGAAGCTCGACATCCGCGCCAAGACCGTGTACTTCGGCGGCGGATCTCCCGGCTTCTGCGATCTCGGGCCAGTTCTGGACGCGCTCGGCGGCAAGCTCGCGGACGACTGCGAATTCACCGTCGAGCTCCATCCGCTCGACGTCTGCGGCAGTCTTCTCGAAACCCTTCGCAGCGGCGGAGTGAACCGGATTTCGATGGGGGTGCAGTCGCTCGACGACGGCATTCTCGCCCACATGAAACGGGGCTACGGATTCTACGCGGCCGAGCGCGCTTTCGCCGCCGTCAAAAACGTCTTCGACAACGCCGGAATCGATCTGATCGCCGGCTATCCCGGCGAAACCGCCGCCCTTTCCCCTCGCCACGCGCGCCTCGCGAAGTGGGGGCTTCGCCACTGCTCGGTCTATGCGCTGCAGAACGAACGGGCCCTCGCCGGCGCTGCCGACGACGCAACCGTCATGGACCGCATCGCCGTCATTTCGCGCTTCCTCGGCGAACTCGGGCTCGAGCGCTACGAAATATCGAACTACGCCGTTCCCGGTTTCGAATGCAGGCACAATCTCGCCGTCTGGCGGGGCGAGGATTACATCGGACTCGGCGAAGGCGCGTGCGGGCGGATCGGCCGCACACGCACGCCGTCCGGCGAGACAGTGAGCGAAGAAAAAGACAGGAAGGAGCGGACGATTTTCCGCCTGCGCACTCGCGAGGGGCTCGACTCCTCGGGATTCCCAGAATGGACCGCCATTCTCGGGCGTTTCGAACGCGAGGGGCTGCTTTCGCGCGACGGCGCCGTATGGCGGCTCACCGAACGCGGAACGGAAGTCTGCGATTCGATACTCGCGGAACTGGTCTGAACGTCAGACTTTCGGGGCGGGCGGAAGGCGTCCGTTGTCGAGCAGATCCTTGACGATCATCTTGACATCCGTCGCGAAATCGCCCTTGACGATCCAGCGCAGATAGTTCGGCTCGCTGAGCAGCAGCTTCTTCAGGCTCTCGCCCTTCTTTCTGCCGAAATTGACGCAGAGATCCCCACCTACCCAGCGCAGCATGCCGTTGCGGTCCGCGTTTAGCGGATCGTGCGGCACCAGATATTCGTCCATCGCCGCAACGCCTTTCGGCAGCTGCGAATACTTCGCCATCTGCGCCTTGAGCACCTCGAGCGTCGCCCGGGCGTCGGCGCCGGCGCCGTGCGCGCCGACGTGGTCGCGCCCGAGATAGAACCTGACCGCCGCCGTCAGATCGCGCGGCTCCATGCGGTGGTATATCCGCTGCACGTCGACGAACCTGCGCGAAGCGGCGTCGAAATTGTATCCGCAGCGGCCCAGCTCCTCCTCGAGCATCGGCACGTCGAACCGGTCGCAGTTGAAGCCGGATATGTCGCAGCCGGCGAAGAAAGCGAAAACCTCCTTCGCGCGCTCGGCGAAAACCGGGCAGTCCTTCACGTCTTCGTCGGAAATTCCGTGTATCGCGGTGGTCTCTTCCGGAATGTGTACAGACGGGTTGAAAAGCCAGCACTTCTCCTCCTCGGAGCCGTCGACGCCGACCTTGATCGCCGCGAGTTCGATTATGCGGTCTCTGCGCGGGAGCACCCCGGTGGATTCGATGTCGAACACCACTAGCGGACGGTCGAGTTTCAAAGCGAGCATATGAGGTCGTTCCTGTAGAGCGCGCGCACGGCGTCGCAGTCGAGGGTGTGCCCGGCGCGATAGCTTACAACCGTGCCGGCGAAGCGGTCGGAGGAAGTAAGCGATAGGGCCGCGAGAAGATCGAGCGTCGCGCGGTGCCAGACCGGTTCGAGAAATTTTCCGCCGGCCGCCGGAAAGCGCGGCTCGGTATGGTATCTGCGCGGCCCGTGTATGAGGATGTTGCGATCGTTGTAGCCCCAGTTGCGGGTCGCGGCGAAAAGCTTGCCAACCGTCTTGGCGAGTATGTACTGCCGGTGGGTGGCGTTGGTTCTCGCCAGCGCCGCGTAGCGGAACGTATCCGGCGCGACGTCGAAAACGACGCGCTGTTCGCCGATGACCGTGTTCCAGCAGATTGCGCAGTCGATGCGCAGGTTGGGATTCCCGTCCTCGGCCGGCAGAAACAGCAGAAAATCGCCTCTCTTGCCGCCGAACGCGACCGGTTCCCTTACCGTCACGTACGTCGCCTTCTCATCCTTCTCCACGATCTTGGCGTGGTCGATCGCCTTGACGAGCGGCAGCGACGACTGGTCGAAAAGCGGCGGATCGCCGGAATCCACCTTTATGAGCAGATCGTCCACGCCCAGCCCGAGCTTGAGCGCGATTATGTGCTCGACCATGCGCAGGTAGTTGTGGGGCGAGCCGGACCGCAGAACGAGATTCTGGGCGCTCGTCCACAGGTTGGAAATGTCTACTTTCGTGTCGAGCTGTTCGGGCTGGTCGGTTCTGCGTATCCACCAGCCCTTCTTCGCGCTCGGGGCGAATGTTATGGTCTGCTTGCTGCTTCCCTCGAAAGTGCCGACGCCGGCGACCTTGGATTCGGCGGCGATTCCGCGCCGGCGCGCCGGATACGATTCGCCGGGCTTTTCCGCCAATCGCGTCTCGTCAATCGCCTGGCGGCAGAAACGGCCGTACGCGCGCGAAATCTCCGACGCGTCCCCCGACAGCGTCCGCCCGACCGTGTATCTCGGCATGTCCATGATTTACGGAGCCGGCCCGGCGGCAACACTGCCGCCGGGCCTGTCTGGCGCAATCGCCGACGCGATCGCGCCGAAGCCCCCTGTCAGGCCTCCTCGTCGGAATCCGCGCCGACGATCGAGATCTTGAACTTGACGCTCACGCCGTGGCCGAGGTCGATGCTCGGCGTGTACTCGCCGACTTCGCGCAGCGAATCGTCCAGGCTGATCTGGCCTCGCTCGAGCTTGACGCCGCGGTTGGCCTCGATCGCCTC
>JAGDAE010000076.1 GCA_017959645.1 Kiritimatiellia bacterium | reverse complement strand
CGCGCTCGGTGATCGCGCCCTACCAGGCATGGACGGACAATGGCGACGGGAGCGTGACGCTGAATGTCGAAGTTGTGCCGGGGCTTTACTACGCGGCGGATTCGGCGGCGACCATAGTGGAGCTGAAACGACCGGGCGCGACGGAACCGGCGAAGGCGGGCGATACGCTTGCCGTTCCGAAGCAGGATGGCGCGCAGGGCTTCTACAAGGTCTGGGTGAGCGACGCGCCGATGCCGACCGAGTGAGCGGCGGGCGGATATGCCGCCGCTGGTCAGCATGCGAACGTTCAAGACTCCGTTCCGGGCATTGCCGTCTGCGGCGTTTCCCGGCTGAATCCGGTGCGCTGTTCCGACCATCGTTTGCCGCCATTGACTAATTCGGCGGTTTAGGGTATAATACTCTCCCAAAAGCTCTCAATAGGAGAAAACAAATGGATACGCAGCGGAAAAAGGGCGGCAATCTCGTCGCCATTCTGACGATGTTCGCGCTTTACGCGCTTGCCGGGTTCGTTACGTTCCTCGCGGCGCCGGCGGGAGATCTGTGGAAATACCAGCTCCCCGGCGGCTCGAACGTATTGGGCATGCTCGGCGGCTCGATGAACTTCGTCGCGTATCTGATTCTCGGCTGGCCGGCCGGGAAGATGCTGCAGAACTGGGGCTACAAGACGACCGCCATCCTTTCGACCGGCGTGGGCACGGTCGGCGTGTTGATCCAGATGGCTTCCGGCCATCTCGACTTCGGCACGGTCGGCTCGCTCGAGATTCCCGGCGCGTGGTTCGTCTACCTGTTCGGCGTTCTGGTCTCTGGCTTCTCGATGTGCCTGATCAACACCGTCGTCAACCCGATGCTCAACACGATCGTCGGCGGCGGCAACAAGGGCAACCAGCTCAACCTCGGCGGCAGCGCGCTCAATTCGCTCTCGGGCGCGATCGCGCCGGTCATTCTCGGCGGCATCGTAGGCAAGATCACCAAAGACACGCAGTTCGCCTCGATCGACAACGTGCTGCTTTCGGCGGCGATAGTGTTCTTCGTCGCGACCGTGATAATCGCGTTCCTGCCGATCTCCAATCCGGTGCAGCGCGCGAAGGACATCGTCTACGAGCGCAGCCCGCTCGCGTTCCGCCACTGCCGTCTCGGCGTGCTCGCGATCTTCCTCTACCTCGGCGTAGAAATCGGCATCCAGAACCACATGCGCCTGTGGCTCGCGCCGGACAACGCGTCCTCGCCGCTGCTTTCCTACGGAATCGACGTCGCTTCGGCCGCGACCATCGCCGGCTCGACCGCCTTCATGCTGATGATCCTGATTCTCGCCGGCCGTCTGGTCGGCGCGGCCATCGGCGGCAAGATCAGCTCGCGGAACATGATTCTCGCCTGCGCGGGCTCGGGCGTCCTGCTCACGGTCGCCGGCGCGCTGCTCGGCCAGTTCAAGCCGGAGCTCTCGGTAACCATGCCGCTGTTCACGTCGCTGACGTCCGTCAAGATGTCGCAGATCCCGCTCGCGGCGCTGTTCTTCATGCTCACGGGCCCTTCGATGTCGGTCATGTGGGGCGGAATCTTCAATCTGGCGACCGAGGGGCTCGGCAAATACACCGAGCAGGCGTCGGGGATGTTCATGGTGATGGTGTTCGGCGGCGCCCCGTTGCCGGTTCTGCAGAGCTGGGTCTTCGACAAGGTCGGGCCGATGGCAAGCTTTACCATCTCCGTCGTCTGCTTCGCCTACATCTTCTTCTTCGCCCTCGTCGGCTCGAAGAACGTGAACAAAGACATCAAGATCGATTGACGGAGGCCGGGATATGCTCAACCAGGAAGTCTACGACAAGGTCCAGGCCGAATTCAAGGCGAAATTCGGCGCGGCCGGCGAAGCGACCGCCTACGCGCCCGGCCGTATCGAGGTTCTCGGCAACCATACCGACTACAACGAGGGGTACGTCTTCTCGGCGGCGATCGACAAGGGCACCTTCTTCACGGCGTCGAAAGCGCAGGACGACAAGATAACGCTCGTCGCGATCGACATGGGCGAGACGTACGAGACGACGCTCGCCGAAGTGGCGAAGGTCGAAAGCGGCGCGACATGGGCGAACGATCCGCTCGGCACCTGCAACTGGCTCTTCGACGGGCGGCGGGCCGTGGCCAAGACCGGCTTCAAAGCGGTCTTCGGCGGCAACATCCCGCTCGGCGCGGGCTTGAGTTCGTCGGCCGCGCTCGAGATGGCCGCGGCGCTCGCGCTCGCGAAAATCTACGGAATCGAAAAAGACCGCACCACGCTCGCGAAGATCGGCCAGAAGGCCGAGCACACTTTCGCCGGATGCCCCTGCGGGCTGCTCGACCAGGCCTCTTCGATGTACGGCAAGGCCGGTTCGCTCGTCAAGAGCGATTTCAGGACCAACGAGTTCGAGACCGTGTCGATGGGCCCGTCGGTGGCGTTCATGATGGTAAAGTCCAACGCCAAGCACGCGCTTGTCGACGGCGCCTACGCTTCGCGCCGCCAGGCGTGCGAAGACGCGGCGAAGTACTTCGCGTCCGTGCTGAAAAAGCCGGTCACGCATCTGCGCGACGTCACCATGTCTGAATGGGTCCTCTACCGCGGCGGGCTTTCCGAGACCACCGCCAAGCGCGCGGCGCATCCGATCGGCGAAGACGAGCGCGTGCTTCTGGGCGCGGAACTGCTCGCCAAAGGCGATCTCAAGACGTTCGGCGCGCTGATGTACGAGTCGCACGAATCGAGCCGCAACTGGTTCGAGAACTCCTGCCCCGAGCTGGATACCATCGTCGACGCGGCGGCGGCGCTTCCCGAAGTCTACGGCGCGCGCCTTTCCGGCGGCGGGTTCGGCGGCAGTTGCTGTCTGCTGGTCGACCCTTCGGCCGCGGACAAGATCGCGGCGCATATCGCGAAAGAATACAAGGCGGTGTACGGCGACGAGCCGGCATGCAGCGTAATCAAGCCGTCCGACGGCGCGCATCTCGTCTGAAGGGGGTGAACGGATGAAAGACTTCGCAAAGATTCTCGCGGCCGCGGCCGCCGCCGTCGCGATCGCGGCGCATGCGCAGGACGACGACGAATGGGCCGACGCCGGCGGCGGCGATTTCGGCGACGAGATCGATGCGGCCGCGAAAGCGGTCTCGGCCAAGAAGGCGTCGCAGCCGAAGTTCTTCACGGTGCTGCCGTTCTGCCGTGAAATCGAGGGCGTCGTCGAGGTTCTCAGGCCGCAGGCGGCGGCGTGGGAGACCGCCGAAGAGGGCAAGTTCTATCCGCTCGGCACCAGCTACCGCACGGTCGGCGCCTCTTCGCGCCTGCTCGTTTCGTTCGGAACCGAAAGCACGGTCGAGATCGGTGGCGATTCTTCGTTCGGCACCCGCGCGCAGCCGCTCGGCGAACGCGGACGCGTCATCACGCTCAAGGGCGGTTCGCTCGATCTCAAACTGCCGCGCAACCTCCCCGACGGGATGTTCACGGTTTCGGCGCCAGGCTTCGCGGTCGTCAACCTGGCCGGCGATTCCCGCTACGCCTTCGAAAACACCGGCGACGGCGACAGCGCGACGATTCGCTGCGTGACCGGCACGCTGTCGGTCTCGGGCAGGCATTTCGAGATTCTCTCCATGCGCGCCGCGAACGAGGTCAGGATACGCACTTCGCAGGACGTGCTTTTCACGGGAATCTACGGCACGCGCGGCGATTATGTCGTGCGCCTCGACCAGGGCCTGATCGAGACGATCGACATCGAATCGGGCGCGCGCACGGTCGAGGCGCGGCATCTCGACTGGAAGATGTCTCCGCAGACTGCTGTCAGGATACACCGCGCCAAGCCGGACATCGGCGAAAACATGGCCGTTTCGGTGATGACGTTCGATGCGGCCGGCGAGCTCGCCAACCGCTGCGTGTTCACCGAGAACCGCTACGAGATAACCTCGGGCGAGCTGGCGCCGGTCTCGAAGGCGAGCCGCGACGAACTCGCCAAGAAGGCCTCCGAGGCTTCCGAGACCGAAACCGTCGACGTCGACGTCGGCGAAGAGGACGACGGCGGCTCCGGCGATTCCGGCTCCGGCGGCGACGAAGAGGAAGACGAGGAAGAAGACGAGGACTACTGACGATTTAAAGGGACGCAAGGTCCGGGCAACAAAAAAGAAAGAAAAGGTACAAAGGGCGATATGGTCATTCTGCAGTTCAACAAGCTGATACGCAACAAATGGGTCTGGGGCGTCTTCGCGATCATCGTCGGTGGCGCGTTCGCTTTCGATTTTCTGGTCAACGATCTGCTGCGCGAAGATTCCCGCGGCGCTCGCGAAAGCGGCGGCTCGGCCGGGCTCCTCGCCGGCGAAACGGTAAACGCGTCGGAATTCTCGGCGATCGCCGAGGATATCCGCGGGTTCGGGCAGAGCCGCGACTGGCGGCGCGGGAGCGACGAGGTCAACCGCCAGGCGTGGGAGACGTTCGCGATGCTCAAGGTCGCCGAGCGCAACGGTATGGTCGCGACCGACCGCGAGGTCGCCGAGGCGATCCGCTCCGACCGCTCGTTCGCCGTCAACGGCGGCTTCAGCTTCCAGCGCTATCAGCAGCTGCTGAGGGAAAATTCGCTAACCCCGGAGCGCTTCGAAGACTTCCTCCGCCGCCGGCTCACGGCGATGCGCGTGGGCGACGCCGTTCTCGGCAGCGCGGCGTGGGCCTCGGAGATGGAGGTCGACCAGGCCGTGTACGACATGACCGACGTCTATACCGTCCGCGTCGCGCGCTTTTCGCAGGATCCGGCGAAGGCCGATGCGGTCGTGCTCGACGACGAGGGGCTCGAGAAGTGGTTCGGCGACAACGCAGAGTCGCTGAAACTCCCGGAGCGCAAGCGCCTGCGCATGGTGAAGTTCGACGCGACCGCCGAGGACGTCCTCGCGAAAATGTCCGTCACCGAAGACGAAATGCGCGACCGCTACGACGTGACCATCGACAAGTACACTTCGACGGATACCAACGGCGTCGAGACGGTCAGGAAATTCAAGGAGGTCAAGGACGAGATCGAGAAGGATCTGCGCCGGATCGCCGCCGTGCAGTTCTTCGAGACCAACGTCAACTTCCGCGCCTACGCGGTAAAGCCGGCCGAGGGGGCTTCGCGTCTCGACGAGATCGCCGCCGAGGACGGACTCGAGATTTCGACGAGCGACTGGTTCTCCGTCGACGGCGCCTACCAGGAGGGATTCATGAAGCGCGCCAGCCAGATCTGCCCGGGCGCGCAGGGTTTCGCCGAAGCCGTGGCCGAGCTCGACCCGACGAGCGAAGATCTGCGCTACGGCGTGGTTGGGTCTGACAAGGCGGTGTGGCTCGTCGAGATCGCCGAAACGAGCCCGGAGCACGTGCCGACGTTCGAAGAAGCGAAGGAGATCGTGCGTCCGCGCGCGCTCAAAGCCGCGAAGGCCGACGCGTTCAAGGCCGAGGTCGAGGGGCTGATCGCGCAGGGGGCCGACGCGATCGTCGCCGCCGCTTCGTCGGTGACCAATCTGACGTTTGCGATCTGCGATCTCAAGCAGGGCGAATTCGCCGACCAGCCGGTCGTCGCGCGCGCGGCCTCGAAACTCGCGGCGGGCGAGATTTCCGAATTTTGCTCGACCGGCACGGGCAGAGCGCTGGTCGTGATCTGCGACGGGCGCTCGCCCGGCACCGCCGACAAGATACAGCTCTACCGCGGGCAGATGCGCGATTCGGTTTCGATGCTCCAGCGCCGGCAGATTCCAGAGGCGTGGCAGAAGTGGAACCTCGAGCGCCTCGGCTTCGAGCCGAACGACTTCGCTTCGGTGGCGCCGGTCGACGAAGAAGCCGAATGATCCTGAAATTCAAACGCATCCACCCCGACGCGACGCTTCCGGAATACGCGCACGAGAGCGACGCGGGAATGGATGTGCGCAGCGTCGACGATCTCGAGATCGCCCCGGGGAAACGCGCGCTCGTGCATACCGGGCTGGTGATGCTGCTGCCGCCGGCGTATGAGGCGCAGGTAAGGCCGCGTTCGGGCCTGGCGCTGAAATCGGGCGTGACGGTCTTGAACTCTCCGGGCACGATCGATTCAGGCTACCGGGGCGAGGTTTGCGTCATTCTCGCCAACTTCGGCGAAAGCGCGTTTGCGGTGAAGAAGGGCGACAAGATCGCACAGATCGTGGTCGCGCCGGTCACGCGCGCGGAGATTGCCGAAACCGGCTCGGTGGACGATACCGACCGCGGAGAGGGCGGCTTTGGCTCTACGGGTGTATAAGTACGGCGAGCGCGTGCTGCGCGAGAAGGCGAAACCGGTCGCGGCCGTGACCGACGACTTGCGGCAACTCGCAGACGAGATGATCGAGACGATGCGCGCGTCGAAAGGCGTCGGTCTCGCCGCCGAGCAGATAGGCCGGACCGAGAGCGTCTGCGTGATAGACATTCCAGAAGGATGCGAAGAGGAGGAGGACGAGATCTTCAACGCGCCGATAAGGATGCCGCTGAAGATGTTCAATCCCGAGATAATCGCGCACGACGGCAGCGTCCGCGACAAAGAAGGGTGCCTGAGTTTTCCCGGCGTCGGCGGCAGCGTCACGCGCGCCGCCGAAGTGACATGCCGCTATCTCGACGAAAACAATCTTCCGTGCACGATAACCGCCCGCGGTTTTCTCTCGCGCGCCGTCCAGCACGAAATCGACCACCTGAACGGCATTTTGTACATCGACCGCATGACGGCGGCCGAACGTCTCTCGTTCGCCCCGAAGCTCAAGAAGCTTTCGAAGGCGAACGGAGGCGCAAGGTGAACCGCCTTACTTGACGGTTATCACCGAGTTGAACGTACCCTGGTCGTTCTGGACGCAGTTCACGTTCTCCGGGTCTGCGCACCAGCTGCCGTCGACGACGAACTTGTACTCGTAGTCGCCCGCGGCGAGATTCACGCTCGTCTCGTACACGTTCTTGCGCGCCTTGAACGCCATCTTCTTGGCGGCAGGATCCCATCCGTTGAACGATCCGGCGAGGAACACGTCTTTGCCCTTCTCGGCGTGGAACGTGAACGTCACCGGCTTTTTCGCGACAGTCTTCTTGGCGGCGCGCGCCTTGACGGGCGCGGCAACCTTCGCGACTGTGCACTTTCTGGTTGCTTTTTTGTTCATTTTGTTTCTCCTCGAATGTATGTCCCCGGCGGGCCTTTCCCACCGTAAACGGGCGAATAGTATCTCACATTTTTTTCAAATGTCAATGTTTTACATCAAAAAAATTTGGTATAATTACCCCCATGGCAAAGAAAGAGAAGGATGGAATTTTCAAGGTGTTCACGCTGATCGCCGTGGTTTCGATCGTCGTGGCCGGCGTTGTCGTCGCGTGGCCGGCGTACCGCACCGGCGAGGGGTTGAAGCGCAAGAACGCCGAACTCGCCGCGCGCATCGAGGAGAGGAAGCGCGAGATCTCGGAGCTGCGCGAGAACATGCAGCGCTACAAGACCGACTCCGGTTTCGTCGAGCGTCTCGCCAGGCAGGAGCGCCGCGTGTATCCCGGCGAACTGGTGTTCGTGTTCGACGAATGACGATGGCTGGATTCTTCAGGCTGCTGCTCGGGCTCGCGCTGCTGCCGGCGTGCTGGGGGGTGTCTGCGGCGTTCTTCGACTCGGTCATGGCGTCGGCCGGGATCGAGACGCTGTTCTCGGTCGAGACGGTCTCGCTTTTCGGCGGCGTCGCCGCGTTCGCGCTGTGCTGGGCGGCGCTTTCGCATCCGGTGAAAGCCTACGTGCTCGGCCACGAGCTCACTCACGCGCTGTGGGGGCTGCTGTTCGGCGCGAGGCCCTCCGACGTGCGCGTGAGCTCTTCGGGCGGCAGCGTGCGGCTGACGAAGACGAACATGCTCATAACGCTCGCGCCGTATTTCTTCCCCTTCTACACGTTCGTCGTCATCGTCGCCGCGATCGTCACGTTCGCCTTCCTGCGTCCGCTGCCGTTTCTTCCGCTGTGGCTGTTCATGATCGGCTTCACGTGGGCGTTCCACGTTCTGTTCACGGTCGAGACGCTCGCGCAGCGCCAGCCAGACATACGGCTCTACGGGCGCGTGTTTTCGTGGGTGTTCATCTTCATCGCCAACGTCCTGCTCGTGCTGGTCTTTCTGGCGGCGACGACCCGGCTTTCGTTCGCCGCCCTCGGCGGCTTTCTCGCTTCGCGCACCCTGTCGGCCTACGCCGGCGTCTGGGATCTCGCCGTTCGTTTCTTCGGAAGGATGGTTTCGCTGTGCACCCGGACCTGATAGACCTCGGCTTTCTGCATGTCAAGACGTACGGCGCGTGCATGGCGGCCGGCTTTCTGCTGTGCTGGCATCTCGTCGAGCGCCTTTCGGGGCGCAAGGACGTCTCGAATCTGCTGATGTATCTGATGCTCGCCGGAGTCGCCGGCAGCCGCGCCGCCTACGTCGTCGAGCACTGGAGCGCCGAATTCGCCGCCGCGCCGCTCGACGTCTTCAAGGTCTGGCAGGGCGGGCTGATGTTCTACGGCGGACTCGTTCTCGCGCTGGCGGTGTTCTTCGTCTGGTGCCGCGTGAAAAAAGAGAACGTCGTCGCGCTCGCCGACGTACTTTCGGTGGCCGTCCCTCTCGGGCACGCGTGCGGGCGGATCGGATGCTTCTTCTACGGCTGCTGCTACGGACGCGATTCGGACGCATGGTGCGCGGTCGTGTTCCCCGAATTCAGTCCGAGCTGGTACGAGCACGGCCGCCGGCTGGTCGGCGTGCTGCCGGTCCAGCTGTTCGAGGCCGCCGCCCTGCTCGCGCTTTTCGCGGTTCTGCTCGCGGTCTACCTGAAGACCAGGCGGCACACGACCGGAATCTATCTCGTCGGCTACGCGGCGATCCGCTTCGGGCTGGAGTTCCTGCGCGGCGATCCGCGCGCGGCGTTCTGCGGGCTGTCGATCGGCCAGCTAATATCAATCGGCACGGCGCTCGCCGGAGCCGCGTTTCTCGCATATGGCGAACGTACACGTGATAATCGGTGAAGACGACTATCTCGTTTCGGAGATGGCGAAAAAGACGATCGGCGACGGGGTCGGCCTGGAGACGATCGATTCGTTGAATTCGACCGCCGCCGACCGGCAGCTCGAAGATCTGCGCAGGGCGGACGAGAGTCTGGCGACGCCGCCGTTTCTCGATCCGCGCAAGGTCACGTGGTGGAGGAACGTGCACTTTCTCCCCGGCGCGGGAAAGAAGTCCGCCGCCGAAGACGTGCGCAAGGCGCTCGACGGTTTCGCGAAGCGGCTCGCGGCGGCCGATCTGCCGGAGAACCAGCACTTCATTCTCTCCGGCCCCTGCCTGCTCGCGACCTCGACGTTCGCGAAGACGCTCGCGGGTTCGGCGGAAATCGTGGTTTTCAAGGAGGCGAAGCCGTCGCAGCAGGCGCGGCAGGCGGCCGCCAGGGCGATGGATTTCGCCGGCGGCCTCGGCCTGAAATTCGCGCCCGGCGTCGCGGACATGTTCGTAGCGCGCGCGGGATGCGATTCGCGCACGCTTTTGAGCGAACTCGAAAAACTCCGGGAATACATCGGCCCCGGACGCGACATGGTGGGCGCCGCCGACGTCGCCGACATAACTTCATTGTCGGCAGGATCCGAGCCCGCCGGATGGGATCTCACCGATCCGGTCGGCGATCGCGACGCGCGTGCGGCGATGGCGGCGCTCGAGAGGTTCAAGACCGGCGACGGATTCGCCGTATACGTTCCGGCGATGCTCGAGCGGTTTTTCCGGCAGCTGGCGGAACTGAAAGACGCGCAGGAGCGCGGTTTCTTCGACCAGGCGACGGAGGGGATGAATCCGTATGTTGCGAACAAGCTCCGCCGGTTCGCCGGCAAATGGACTCTGCGCGAGCTCAGGGTCGCGCGGCACCGGTTCTTCCGCCTGCGCGAGCGGGCCGTGAGCGGCTCGGGGGAATCGGCGGCGGTACTCGTCGACGCAGAGATCCTGCGCGCGATCGGGAGGGCGCGGCGGTGAGCAGGCAGATGTTGAACCTCAGGCAGGCGGCGGCGCACGCCCACATCGACGCGAACGAGCTCCGCCACGTCGCGCAGCGCGGCGAGATCGAATTCTCCGAGCACGGCGGCGATCTGTGGTTCGAACACCGCGCGCTCGATGAATGGGCCCAGCGCAGCCTGCTGGCCGCAGGCCGGCGCGAACAGGTTCGCCGACATATGGACATCCTCGACGAGCACCGCCGCTCGAACACCCAGGACTGGCGCATCTCCCCGCTGTTCCGCACCGGCGGCATATGCCTCGACATCCGCGCGAAGGCCAAGGCAGGCATGATTCGCGACATGACGGATCTGGCGGAGAGGACCGGTCTCGTCTACGACACCGATCTGCTTTTCAAAGAACTCGTCGCGCGCGAAGAGATCGCCTCCACCGCGGTCGGCGAAGGGGCGGCGTTCCTGCATCCGCGCTTCCACGATCCTTTCATGTTCGAGGAATCTTTCGTCGCCTACGGGCGCAGCGCCAGGCCGGTGTTCTTCGGCGCGCCGAACGGGGAGGGAACGCGCCACTTCTTCCTCGTCTGCTCGACCGACCACGAGATGCATCTGCACATCCTCTCGCGCCTCGCCGTCATGACCCACGCGACCGGATTCCTCGAGCGGCTCGCCGAAGTCGAAGACCCCGATGCGGCCGTATCGGCGATACGCGACGCCGAGGAGGAGCTGCTGGGATGAAAAAGGCGTATTTCTTCGATCTGGACGGAACGCTGGCCGACACCGACGCCGACATCCGCGGCGCATGGAAGGCGGCGCTGAAGGATCTCGGTCTCGAATGTCCCGATTTCGACAGCAAGTTCGCGACCGGCCCTTCGATCGACGACGTGGCCAGAACCCTCTTTCCCGGACGCTGCGACGAAAAACTGATCGCCGGCATCCGGCAGGCGTTCGGCTTCCGATACGACACGGACGGTTTCCCGTCCACGAAAGAATATCCCGGCGTGCTCGACCGCGTGCGCGAGCTCAAAGCGTCCGGCGCCAGGGTGTTCATCGCGACCAACAAGCGGTACGCCGGCGCGTCGGCGATGTGCGAAAAGTTCGGCTGGAACCTGGTTTTCGAGAAGCTCTACTCGTCCGACATGCACAAGGACGACCCCGCGATCGGGAAGCTGCGCAAGGGCGCGCTGCTCGCGCTTGCGTTGTGCGAGAACGCGCTTGCGGCGGCGGACTGCGCGATGGTCGGGGACACGGCGAACGATTTCGACGCGGCGCGCGAGAACGGAATGGAATCCGTCGCGGTGACGTGGGGATACGGCACGCCCGGCGAGCTTGCGGGCGCCGACCGCATCGTCCGCTCCCCGGCGGAAATCTGACGCGGACGGGATTTACGCCGGGCAGCCCCCAAAAACATATGGAACTACTGCAAATTGTAGTTCAATATTTTGAGACTCGGATGCAGCTTTGACCTCAATGCGCATTGGCACCACCAACCCATCCGCATTCTCAAAAATCGCACTGTCGCGCTTGACGTGATCCGGCAAATAAGAGTAAAATACGCACTTTCAATCGAAGAAGGATGAAGAAATGAAGCAGATAGGAGTAGGAATTCTCGGATTCGGCACGGTCGGCGCGGGCGTGGCCGACGGGCTTCTCAAACATCGAGAAGTCATGGCGAAGCGTCTGGGGGTCGATATCGTTCTCGAAAAAATCGCCGATCTCGACATAACCACGGATCGCGGAGTCGCGGTTCCGTCCGGAGTTCTGACGACCGACGCGAAGAGCGTGATAGCAGACCCGAAGATCGGGATCGTGGTCGAGACGATCGGCGGAACCGGCATCGCGAAGACGTTTGTTCTCAAGGCGCTCAAGGCCGGCAAATGCGTAGTCACCGCCAACAAGAAGCTGCTTGCCGAATATGGACGCGAAATATTCGAGACGGCGTCCGAAAACGGCGTCGACATCTATTTCGGCGCGTCGGTCGGCGGCGGAATCCCGATCATCCGCGTTCTGCGCGAAGGGCTCGCCGGCAACGACATCGAGTCGATACACGGAATCCTCAACGGAACGTGCAACTACATCCTCACGCGCATGGAAAACGAAGGTCTGCCGTTCGGTGAGGTTCTCGCCGACGCGCAGAAGCTCGGTTACGCGGAGGCGGACCCGTCGCTCGACATCGACGGTTTCGACACCGCCCACAAGGCGTGCATCCTCGCGGCGCTCGCGTACGGCTTCCAGCCGCGGCTCGACGACGTCAACGTCGAGGGCATACGCAATCTCGCGGGCGAGGACGTGAAGTACGCCGCCGAATTCGGCTACCGCATCAAGCTGCTCGCGGTGGTTGCGAGGGACGGCGACGAAATCGAGGTCGGGGTGCATCCGACGTTGGTGCCTTTTACGCACATGCTCGCGTCTGTGAACGACGCATTCAACGCGGCGATGGTGAAAGGCGACATGTCGGACTACACGATGTACTACGGACGCGGCGCCGGACGGCAGCCGACCGCCTCGACGGTCATCGGCGACATCGGCGACATCGCCCGCAACCTCGCGCACTGCGAGACGCGATATGCTCGCGCGGTGCCGTCCTACGCGGAAGGCGCGGTGAAACTGCGCAAGCCTGGCGACATAATGTCGAGGTTCTATCTGAGGTTTGCGGTCGCCGACCGTCCAGGCGCGTTCGGGGCGATAGCGACTGCGCTCGGAAAAAACGGCGTGTCGATTTCGGCCGCGTCGCAGAAGGGTGGGGCGGACGAGAACGGGACGGTTCCGGTTGTCGTGTTCACGCATCGCGCGAAGTCTTCGGCGGTCGACGCGGCGCTCGGCGAGATCAAGGCCAGCGGCGTGGTCGAAGGCGAACCGGTCAAACTCAGGGCGATTTGAGGAGAATGCGATGAAGGTATGCAAATTCGGCGGAAGTTCGCTTGCCGACGCCGGCCAGCTCAACAAGGTTCTCGACATCGTTCTCGCCGATCCCGCAAGACGCATCGTCGTAGTCAGCGCGCCCGGCAAGCGAAACCCGGGCGACACGAAAGTGACCGATTTGCTGATCGCGCTCGCATTGGCGGCGACGGAAGGCAGGAACACCGACCGCGAATTCGGCGAGGTCGTCGAACGCTACGCGTCGATCGCGGCGGACCTCAAACTCGGCGAAGACATCGTCAGACAGATCGAGGCCGATCTCAAAGGGCGGCTCGCGAAAGCGGGTGAGCTGTCGGCCGAAGAGTTCATGGATCTGATGAAGGCGGCCGGCGAGGACAACAATGCGAAACTCGTCGCGGTCGCGTTCGCGGCCCGAGGCAAGAAGGCTCGCTACGCGAGCCCGAAAGACACCGGCATGATTCTCAAAGGATCGTTCGGCGACGCGACGCTCGACCCCGACAGCTACGCCACGCTCTCTCGCGCGTTCTCCAATTTCGAGGGCATCGTCGTGTATCCTGGATTCTTCGGCTACACCCGCGATGGCAAGGTCGCGACTTTCCCGCGCGGCGGTTCGGACATCACCGGCTCGATTCTCGCGGCGGCCATATGCGCCGACGTGTACGAGAATTTCACCGACGTCGATTCGGTGTATCCGGTCGATCCGCGCATCGTGCCTTCGGTGAGGGACGGCGAGGGAATCGCGACGATGACCTACCGCGAGATGCGCGAGCTGGCGTACGCCGGGTTCGGGGTCTTCAACGATGATGCGGTGATCCCGGCGGTCAGGGCTCGAATACCGATCAACATCAGAAACACGAACCATCCGGGCGAGCCGGGTACGATGATACAGCAGTCGCGGCGCGTGATACCAGGCACCGTGGTCGGCGTCGCTTCGGCGGACGGCTTCTGCAACATCGTCGTCGAGAAGTACCTGATGAACCGCGAGATCGGCTTCGGGCGGAGGCTTCTCCAGATTCTCGAGAGCGAGGGGATATCGTACGAGCACATGCCGTCAGGGGTCGATTCGCAGTGCATCGTCGTCAAGGAGCAGTATCTGCCCAAAGAGGTCGAGCGCAGGGTGGTGCAGACGATCAAGCGCGAACTCGAACCGGACTACGTTACCGTGGAGCGCGATTTTTCGATATTGATGATCGTCGGCGAGGGAATGTGCTACACGCCTGGCATGCTCGCGAAGGCGTGTCTTGCGCTGGCATCGTCGGGCATTTCAATGTCGATGGTCAACCAGGGCTCGAGCGAGGTGTCGTTCATGATCGCGGTGCGCAGGCAAGACCGCGACGGCGCCGTGAACGCTCTCTACAAAGCGTTCTTCAGCTGAAGCGGGCGAACGCCGGCCAGGGCGTTTCGATCTTCGCCGCCTGTCCCGACGCCGGGTGGACGAATTCCGCCGACAGCGCGTGCAGGGCGTGTCCGGCCATGTTCTCGACCGCGAACGCCCCGTACAGCCGGTCGTTCACGATGTGCATGCCGGCGAGCGCGAGTTGCGCCCGTATCTGGTGGGTGACGCCGGTCCTGATCGAAACTTCGAGCAGCGTCCTTTCCTCGTTTCCGGCGGTGGTCATGCCGATCGGCCGGTACGCCGTAACCGCGTGCAGAGGCTTCAGCGCGGCCCGTTGCGCCTGCGCAAGACGGTTTCGCCGCGCGTCGATCATTTTGCAGAACGGCAGTGTCGGGTCGTGGGCGAGATCGTTCTCGAGCGTTCCGCCTACCGCAACCGAACCTTCGACTAGCGCGAGATAGGTCTTATTCACCGTCTGCGCCGAGAATTGCGCACGGAGGCTGTCGAACGCAGCCTGCGTGCGCGCAACGAGGACGAGTCCCGACGTGCCGGCGTCGATGCGGTGAAGCGCGCCGGCCATCAGCGGAGAGTCGCCAACCGTCGCGCACTCGCGGAAGCGGGCGACGACTCCGTTCATCAGCGTGCCCGTCTCCCTGCACGAAAGTGGCTGCACCGGAATCCCCGCCGGCTTGTCGAAGGCGAGAATCGAGCCGTCTTCGAAAACGCAGACGGTCTGGACGGACGGATCCGGCGTCACTCGATTGTCGGATTCTTCGAGGAGCTTCGCCACCGACACCGTTTCGCCGCCGCGCAATTTTAGCCCTTTCGCCGCGCGCCTTCCGTCGACCGAGACGTCGCCGGCGGCGATCGCGTCGCGAACGAACGCGCGCGTGGAGGAGGGATATTCGACAAGCAAAGCGGCGTCCAGACGGACGCCGCTTCTTCCGTTGACGAAACTCGCCGGACCGATCATTCGTAGCGATCCATTACCGACGGCGCTATCGGGGCCATCCCTTCCCACGACTTCGAAGACGCCCACGGAAGGTTGCTGTCTTCCGCAGTGTCCGCGATGCAGCCGGCGAGAAGGGCGAGAGCCAGCGACGCGAGAAGCGCCTTAGTCCGCGAATACGACATCGTTGAGCTGGAGTTCGGCCTGTTCCCAGGAGCTGAGAATGTCGGCGATGACGTAGTTCTTGCCCTTTACTTCCTGGCGCAGACGCAGACGCCCGACGAATTCGCCCGCATCGCCATTGTAGCCGGGGCGCTTCACGCCGAGTTCGATCGCCGGCAGCGGATGGTCGAGGTTGTCGCCTTTGAGTTCTTTCATCGCCTCGTCGGAGAACGCGACGACGGCGAACATGTTGTCGTTGTCGACTTCGATGATTTTGCCCTTGTCGCCGGCGGGGAGCGAAGTGACCGCGGTTCCGCGCGCGGTCTCGCCGCCGCCGGTCGTCGCGACCATCTCGCGCATCAGCTTCTTGAGCTGTTCGACCATCTTCTGGGACTTTTCGAGATCTTCTTTCGCCGCTTCGGTCTCGTCTTTCGCGGTGATGACTTCGTCTTTGAGCGAGGTTATCTCGGCATTGAGCTCGTCAATCTGCGCCTTGATCTTCACGATCTGGTTCTCGAGGTCGCTTTTTTCGTCCTCGAGCTTTTCGATCTTGGCGTTTTTCTCGACGATGGTTACCTTGTCCTGGCGCGCCTCCGGTTTGAGCTTGTTGAACGCCGCGACGACTTCTTCGAACTTGCCGCGCAGTTTGACCAGTTCGGCGCGCGTGGAGTTGAGCTTCGCCTGCTGGCTCTTGGCCGACTCGAACAGCGTCGAGAGCAACTTGTCCTCGGTTCCGTCGCCGCTCATGAGCGGGCGGTTGCCGTCCATGACCGGCTTGCCGTCGAAGCCGAGCACGTACACGGTGCGCAGCTGCTCGCGCGAGGACTGGTTGTTCCAGTCGTACGTCGCGAGGTTCTGCTGTTCGAGGCTGGCGTTGTAGTCTTCGAGCAGGTTTTCGGTTTCGGGCGTGTCGACGATCTTCGCCTCGACCGGTGAAACGTCGAGTTCGAGCGCGACCGTGACATCTTTGGCCGGATCGTCCTTTTCGACGGTGCCCGCCAACTTCACGAAGTAGTTCTCCTGCAGGCGGTTGCGGTCCGTCAGCAGTTCGCGTTTGCCGTTCAACTCGAGTTCGAACCACAGTCCCGCGCCGGCCAGCGCGAGGAACACGTAGACGAGTGCGTGCAGTGCTTTATTCATGATAGTGTGTCTTCTCCTATTCGACAGCAGAGAATAATACACTTTTTTTCGGCATAAGGCAACCGTTTTTTGGTACAATATGCGCACATGATTTTCGACATACTGTGCGAAGACCCGAAAACCTCCGCCCGTCTGGGGCGGCTGGCGACGCCCCACGGTGCCGTCGACACCCCTGTTTTCATGGATGTCGGCACGCTCGGGTCGGTCAAATCGCTCGAGCCGCGCGATCTTGTCGAGACCGGCGCACAGGTCGTGCTCGGAAACACCTACCACCTGATGCTGCGTCCCGGCAAGGACGTGATCGCGGCCGCCGGCGGGCTTCACCGGTTCATGGGCTGGGACGGGCCGATACTGACCGACTCCGGCGGATTCCAGGTCTTTTCGCTCGCAAAGATGCGCAAGATCACCGAGGACGGCTGCCGCTTCAACTCGCATCTCGACGGGCACGAATTCTTTCTGGGCCCGGAAGAGTCGATGGAGATGCAGCGTATCATCGGGTCGGATATCGCGATGGTGTTCGACGAGTGTCTGCCGTATCCGTGCGACCGCGACCGCGCCGAAAAGTCCGTCGGGCAGACCCTGCGCTGGGCGGCGCGCTCAAAGGCCGCCGCGCACGCCGACGGCCAACTTGTATTCGGCATCGTCCAGGGCGGCGTGTACGATGATTTGAGGCGGCATTGCGCCGAGGAGCTGGTGAAGATCGGCTTCGACGGCTACGCGATCGGCGGTGTGTCGGTCGGCGAGCCGGAAGAGTTGATGTACAAGGCGGTCGACGCGTCGGTTCCGCATCTCCCCGCGGACCGTCCTCGCTACGTCATGGGTCTCGGCGTGATGCGGCAGATGGCGGAATGCGTCGCGCGCGGGGTGGACATGTTCGATTGCGTGATCCCGACCCGCATCGCGCGCCACGGAACCGCCATCACGCGAAAGGGGAACGTCGCCATAAAGGCCGCCAAATGGATATACGACCAGGGCCCGGTCGAAGAGGGCTGCGAATGCTACTGCTGCCGGAATTTCTCGCGCTCCTACGTGCGCCACCTGCTCGCGTGCGGGGAGATTCTCGGGCTGCGGCTTTTGACGATACACAACGTCTTCGCGCTCAACCGGTTTATGAAGGATATGCGTTCGGCCATCGCCGGCGGATATTTCTTCGAATGGAAAGAACAGATAAAAAAGGAAACGACAAATGATTAGACTACTGGCCGACGCGGCCGCCGCTCCGCAACAGTCCGGATTCGGGATGCTCGTCCCGATGCTGCTGATTCTGGCGATCTTCTACTTCATGATGATCCGTCCGCAGCAGCGCAAGGAGAAGGAGCGCCGCAAGATGATCGAGGAATTGCGCGCCGGCGCGAAGATAATCTTCGCCGGCGGCATAATCGGAACCATCGTCGAGGCGACGGAGAAGACTTTCCGCGTCGAGACTTCGTCCGGCGCCGAAATGGAGATTCTGCGCTCCTGCGTGCAGGGAATCGTCCCCGCCGAAGGCGAGGGGCAGGCGAAGAAATAGCCGATGGGCCTGGCGAGAGGCAAATACGGCGTCGAATACGTCGTGCACCCCGAGAAGAAGGTGTCGCACGCGTTCGGCTGGACCATGGCGGCGGTTTTGGCCGTCGCCATGGTCTCGTTCTGCGCTACCGTCGCCTACCCCAGGATACGCGATTCGCTCGCCGCCCCGCCGCCTCCCGCTTCCGGCGAAGAACCCGCCGACTCCGAGCCGGAGACGCCGCCGGCAGCGGAGAGCGCACTTGCCGGAATAGACCCGGTCGACCCCGGCGACATGAAGCGGCGCGGCTCGAAAACCAAGGCGTTGCTGATGCGTCTGGCAGAGGCGAAAAAGAAGCGCGATCTCGAGATGGCGGTTTCGACGCTCGAGCAGCTCCGCGCCCAGCCGGCGAAGGATATCGCCGATCTCGACGGCAGGTTCGCGCGCGAACTCGGCAACCTCAACGTCGAACTGCTTTTCGGTCGCAGGAGCGAGCGCTGGGTGACGGCGGTTGAGCTCAAGCGCGGCGACACCGCCTCGCGCCTCGCCTACGAACACGGCTCCACGTTCGCGTCGCTCAAAAAGCTCAATCCAGAAATCCGCCAGTTCGACAATCTCGCGGTTGGCATGAAAATCAGGGTGATGGACCATCCGCATTTCACGCTCGTCGTCCACAAGGCCGGCGGCTTCGCCGACCTCTCGCTGAACGGAAAGTTCTTCAAACGGTACGCCACGGCCGGCGAGGTCGGGTCCGGAGAGGGCAATTTCGAGGCGCCGGCGAAGTTGCGGACGCTTTTCGCCGAAAAGGGAATATCGTTCTCGGCCGACGACCTGTCCGAGCTCGAGACGCTGATACCGATGCGCACGCCGGTGCTGGTGTCGGATCTGTGACATATACCGCGAAACTGTTCGCCGCCTGCGCCTGTCTCGCCGTCGGCGAGGCGCTCGGTTTTTCGTTTGCCGGTTTTTCCCAGCTTTGGCCGCTGGCGCTCGCCGTCCTCGCTGCGATCGCGCTCGCTGGCCACGGCTTCGGTTTCCCGTGCTGGCAGTTCGCGTTCGTCTTCACGGCCGGGGCGGCGATCGCGCTGTTGTGCGCAGACGGACGCGCGAAGGAGTTGAACCGGATTTCCGCGCGCGACCGCGCCGGCGAGCCGATCGTCGCGCGGCTCAAGGTCGAGGGCGCGGCAAGCCGCACGTCGTTCCGCTCTACCCTGCGCGGCATTCCGGTAAGGGTGGCGTATCCGGCAGGGATGGCGGCCGAGGAGCCGCGCGAAGGCGAGACATGGGAATGCGCCGGCTGGCTGGATCTTTCGGGCGACGACGCTGACGACGTCTCTTCCCGCCGTCTGTTCTGGGTCGGCGGCGCCGGCGGCGGACTCCGCAAGGTTCCGGACGGCTCCATCCTCGATTCGCTTGTCCAGCGCGCCAGGCGCTCGGTCTTGCGCCGCGCCGGAATCGGGCTCGAATATTCTCCGCAACTCGCCGGTCTCGACCGCGCCATCCTACTCGGCGAACGCAGCGCGGTGCCGCATGCGCAGTGGACGGCTTTCGCCGACGCCGGCACCATGCACGTGTTCGCGGTGTCGGGGCTGCACGTGATGATTGTCGCACGCGTTATAGTCGCGCTGCTGGCGTTTCTGCCGCCGCGCGCCCGCGCGCTCGCGTCCATCCCGGCGCTATGGTTCTACGTGCTTGTTTCCGGTGGCAGCCCCAGCGCGATCCGTGCCGCGGCCATGGCGTCGCTGTGCATGTCGGCTTTCGCGGCGTGGCGGCGCCCCAACCCCGTCGCCGCCTGGGCGCTCGCGTTTGTCGCCGTGTACGGACTCGACCCGATGCGCATATTCGACACCGGTTGTGCGCTCTCTTTCGCGGTGATGCTGGGAATTCTGCTCGCCGCATCTCTCGCCGGACGGGACTCGAAAGCCGGATTCCTCCTCGTTCCGCTCGCCGCCTGGATGTCGGGCATGCCCATCGTCGCGCACGTGTTCGGACGGATAACCCCCGGCGGGATTCTGGCGAATCTTCTGCTCATGCCGCTTGTCGCGGTCAATGTCGCCTCTTCGATGCTTGGGGTTCTTACCAGCTTCGTGTCGACGTTCGCGGCGGCGCATCTGAACAATCTCGCCGCGCTTTCGGCGCGGGCGATGCTGGGGATCTCCGAAGCCGTCGCTTCGCTTCCGGGCGCGAATTTCGAAGTCGCGCGCTGGTCGTGGACGATGTGCGCATGTTGGTACGTGGCGATGGCGATGGCGCTCTGGCTAGCCCGCCGCATCATCTCCCGCCGGCGGAACACGCTGTGAAAATCG
>JAGDAE010000075.1 GCA_017959645.1 Kiritimatiellia bacterium | reverse complement strand
GCGAGGCGGCGTTCCGCTGGCGCTACCCCCGCGATCTTTCGCGGGAGGTTGTCGTGCCGGCAGGCGAGGCGCTGGAGATTTCGGCCGCCGATGCGTTCAGGGTGCGCATAGTCGATCCCGGGTCCGGCGTCGTTCTGCAGACGGCGAAGTCCGGCCCTTCCCGCCGCACGGTTCTGTCCGTCCCCGGATATTGCGGCGACGGAAAGCGCGCGAGACGGCTCAAGGTCGATATCGTCGTCTACTCGGGCGGCGCGGCGAAACGCGGTTCTTCGGCGCTGCTCGTTCCGCCCCCGCCGGAACAGGCGAAGATGCTCTCGTCGCTCGACGGCGAGACGGTCCGCGAAAATCCCGGCTGGCGCGCGATTCTTTCCAACGGCGCCGGGGCGGCGGCGCAGATCAGGATCGGCTGGGGCGAGATATATAGCCAGTACGACGCGATTCTGGCGGCGAATCCGAATCCGTCATGCCCGTCGGACCGGCTGAACCTGTGGGCGCGCACCAGAATCTGGCTCCAGCGCGAGGGCTTCGTCAGACAGTTCGACAGCCGGCTTGTCGAGAGTTTCTTCTGCGACGCGGCCGGGAGATTGGCCAAGTGGCGCTTTCGCGTGCCGTGCGGGATGGGAATGTCGGCGTCGTTCGAGATTTCGGTTTCGCTGAAGGAGGGCGCGAATTCCGCCAGAATGCTGGTCAGACGCATCAAGGGCGGCGCGGACGATGTTGGCGGCAGCGTGCGGCTGGTGTTCCGTCCGGACATCGAATGGCGCAGTTTCCACTCCGTCACCAAGGCGTTTGCCGGGCTCGAAACGCTTTTCCCGGGAAGCGTCCGTGCGGACGGGCACGGCTTCGCTTTCTCCCCCTACGGCGAGACTTTCGCCTTTTCGGTTTCGGGCGGAGAGTTCCACGGCGGATGCGAATGGACCTACAACGTACCCCATCCCGAAGAGGCCGCGCGTGGACAGGAACCGGCCGGCGACCTTTTCAGCCCCGGCTGGATCTCTGCCGATCTCGCCGTCGGCGGCGAAACCGCGCTCGTCGGCCGTCTCGGCGACGATTCGGCCGGTTCGTGGCCGGATTTGGACGTGGCGCCGCCTAAGGATTTCGCTTCGGCGCTGCGCCGCTCGATGGAGCTTTTCATCGTGCGCCGAGACGGCCTCAAGACCGTTATCGCCGGGTATCCGTGGTTTCTCGACTGGGGACGCGACACGTTCATCTTCATGCGCGGCATGATCGCCGCCGGAATGGTCGGCGATTCGCTCAAGATACTCAAGGCCTTCGCCGCCTTCGAAAGCGGCGGCACTCTGCCGAACATCATCTACGGCGACAGCGCCGGCAACCGCGACACCACCGACGCCCCGTTGTGGTTCGTGCGTTGCGTGAAGGAACTTGGCGAGGCCGCCGGCGAAGACAAGGTCGCGTGCCTGCGCAAGACTTGCGAGTCGATTGTCGACAACTACATCAAAGGGACCGCGAACGGAATCAAGGCCGATCCCGCAAGCGCGCTCGTGTGGAGCCCTTCGCACTTTACCTGGATGGACACCAACTACCCCGCCTGCACCCCGCGAGAGGGGTATCCGGTGGAGATACAGGCGCTGTGGATATCGGCGCTGGAGTATCTTGGCCGTGCCGAGCTCGCGAAGAAGGCGAAAGCGTCGCTCGTGCGGTATTTCAAATGCGAAAAGGGCTATTGCGACGTGCTTTCGGCGCCGGACGGGATCCCGGCGGCCGATGCCGTGCCCGACCGGTCGGTGCGACCGAACCAGCTTTTCCTGCTGACGCTCGGTATTGTCGACGATCCTTCGATACTCGAGGCGGTCGAGGGTCTGCTCGTTCCGGGCGGCATACGCTCGCTCGACTCCGGCGACGCTCTCTACCGCGGCGTCTACGCCGGCGACGAGGATACCTCGAGAAAGCCCGCCTACCACAACGGGACCGCGTGGGCCTGGCCGTTTCCGCTGTACGCCGAAGCGCTGGCGAAAGCCGTCCCGAAGAAGACCGCCCTTTCGCTGCTCGCCGGGGCGGTCGAGAACCTGAACGGCGGAGCGCTGTGCCAGATGAGCGAGATTGCCGACGGCGACGCCCCGCACGCCCAGAAGGGGTGCGCGGCGCAGGCTTGGAGCGTAAGCGAACTTCTGCGGGTATGGCTGAAATTTTCTTCACCGGCCGTTCACGATGCGCATTGACGCAACCCGCCCATCCGAATCCCTGCGAATGCGGCAGGGCGAGACTTTCCGCTCGGCCACCGAATACCGGTATGGGCGGAAATATTGCCTATAATGGGGTTTGTTGCAACTGCCGTCAGTTCGCTATTGAACTGACGGCAGTTCGGGTGTGAACTGCCGTCAGTTGCTGTGTGTTCTGCCGTCAGTTCGCATGTCAACTGCCGTCAGATTGGGTGTCAACTGCCGTCAGTTGAAGGTGCATCTGCCGTCAGTTGAAGATGTGCGCTCGGTGGCAAGCT
>JAGDAE010000074.1 GCA_017959645.1 Kiritimatiellia bacterium | reverse complement strand
GCCGGCGCCGCCGATGCCAACGCTTATCGCTATCGTCTCGCCGGCCGGCAGAAGATACGAACCGGTCACGACCGCGCCGGCTCCGCCGCCGCCGCCCATGAGCGCACCGCCGCCGCCGCCGCCGCCGACCGCCAGATACTGTATGTCGATAGCGCAGGAAGCCGGGGCGCGGAACGTTCCGGACGACGCGAAGACGTGCACGTACTCTCCGTTCGAAAGCCTGCGTATCGACGACCCACCGGCGGCAGGCGCGCCAGACACCGCCTCGCCGATTCCGTCGGCGGCCGCATATTCCCCCGCGCGCGTGACAACGACCGCCGGGGACGTCGCGCCGGATTCTTCAGACCCGGTCTCTTCTTCGTCGCCGGAAGACTCCGCCTCGCCGATTCCGTACGCCAAAAGCATCTGCGCGGCCATGGCCGCCATCCCCGAATCGCCGGGATGGGCGGCGATTCCGCCGTTTACCGAGGCGTATTCGCCCGCCCGGTTGGCCGGCGTGTCGCAGACGCTCGAATCCACATACAGCGTCCCCAGCTCCTCCGCGACTTCGAGCATTATCGCATCGAGCGTCGGGTTGTTCCAGAACGGCGCGCGGATCAGGAACTTTCCGGAGGATATGACGGAAGGGAACTTCTCGCAAAGCGCCTTGAATTTCGCGTTGAACGCCGCCTGCGAAGACGACACGTCCGGAACGTTCTCGCCGATCGCGACGATCACGATGTCCGGCGCGAACGCGACATCGAGCGCGAGATCGGCGTCGTTCTCGACGTCGAACGAATCCCAGCCACGCTCGAAATCGGCGATGTTCCTTACGCGCATCACCGGCGCGGTATCCGTCGCCTGCCCGTAGCCGCCGGCGAAAAGGTGCACCCAGTCCTTCGACTCCTCGCTCGCCGCCATTCCCCATTCGTGCTCCCAGCCGATCGACGGATAGTACTGGTGCCAGGTTATGGAGTTGCCGAGAAACAGCATCCTCGTTTCGGAAGCGAACGCCGACGCCGCCAGCGCCAATACGCATGCGGCTATTGTCTTTTTCATCAGAAGCACCTTTCGAGACGGAAAGCGACGGCTGTCACTTCAGCAGTTTGCGCAGGAACGGCAAGACGAAAAGCGAGAGGACCGCTCCCCATACCAGCGAATTGACGACCATGATCAGCCACCAGAGAACACCGCCTGCGGAAGCGCCGAGGACATTGGCGACGAGATACCCGGGCTGGCCGAGGAAGTCGCCGAAAATCACGAAGCATATGAAGTGCACGACGCTCAGCGGCACGTTGGCGAACAGAAACGATTTCATTTTCGGTGTCCTTTCTTTTTGGCGGTATTGTAGACTTTTTTCTCCGTTGCGTCAAGCCCCCTCCTTCAGCGCACGGCGAGCGGGAAGCAGGTTACCCGCAAAGCGGTGCAGCCGTAGGGGACGAATTCGACCGGTTCCGCCACGGCGGCCGCGTCGACTTTGACCGGATTGGCCGCCGGCGGAGGATTGTACCTTGCCTGGGCGGGATCGCCATCGTACGCCTCGGGCGCGCGGACCATCGGCACCGTCAGCCTGAGAGGAGAGTCGACCCACGGCAACGCGTCCCCCTTTCGGCGCACGACCTTGATCGTGCCCGGATCGTACGCGACGCTCTCCGGCATGGCGTAGACGACCGGCTTTTCGGCGCAGACGACATCGTACCAATGCCAGCCGGGCGGCAGCTTCTCGCAGTTGTCCGCCTCTTCGACCTCGGTCCACAGCTCCTTGAGCGGCTGCACGAACACAAGCGGACCTAGCTCGACGCTACGCAGGCGTTCGTTGCCGAAATTGCGGTCCTGCCGCGCACGGACGACGGGGCTGACGCCGAAGAAGACCTTCCACTGCCCTTCGCCGGTTTCGGCGACCGCCATCTCGTCCGCCCATTCCGGAACCCTGAACCGCAGCCTGCCTTTGAGATTTCTAGTCTTGACTAGCACGGTGAAGTCGAACGGGTAGCCGGTCTCGATCTCGATTTCGGCGTCGCCGTCGGTCATTTTCATCGGTCCGTAGAGGCATATCTTGTAGTCGTCGCCCTTTTTCACGATCGCCTGGCGGACGTATTCCGGCCAGATGCGCACCGAGTTGGCAGCGCAACAGACGGGGTTCTGGTTCGGCGCATAGACGCCGAGGTATGACCAGTCGCCGGTTTTGTGTCCGGTATGCGAGGTTTTTGTCGCCCTGAACTGGTTCGGGGTCGACATGTAGGCGATGGCGCGGTCGTCTTTGCGGCGCGCGCCCATGGCGGCGTTGAAGACGATGCGTTCGGCGCGGTCGCAGTAGCCGTCCTTGCCGGCGAGGCGGTGCAGATGCATGAAATTCTCGAAGTAGTAGAGAAAGTCGCAATTCTCGCATTCGGCGTCCACGGCGGGGTGGGTGACGAGTTCGTAGTCGGTGGCGGGCGCGTAGTTGGCCTGCCAGCCGATTTCGCTGTCCATGTCGGCGATGTGCCTTTCGCTGGCGAGGAGCGAACCGGTCTCGCCGCCGGCTTCCCACAGAAGCGCGGGCAGAATCGCCCTGAGCGTCAGGTTGCCGACGTGGTTGAACTCCAGCTTCAGCGACTGGCGGCGGAAGTAGTTTCCGCTTCCGGTGCAGCGTGCCTCGCCGTCTATCCAGCGCGCGTAGCTGTCGCACCAGTCGACCAGCGAACGGTCGCCGGCGAGAAGATGAACCTTCGCCATCTGCTCGATCAGGGTAGGCCCGCACTCGTTGGTGAAATGCTCCGGCGTCCAGGTCTTCGCGAACCACTTCAGCCCCTCGTGGACCGCCTTGAGGTATTTGCGCTCCCCGGTGATCTCGTAGTAGTAGAGAAGCGCCCTCATCGCCAGGCGCGAACCGAAGGTGTGGAAGTCGTCGTACTGGTCGTCGAAGCGCCTGAACGAGCCGAGGTAGCCGTCTTCCTCGCCCTGCTGCAGCTCGAGGACCCTGGCGACCCAGCGGTCGGCCTTGGCGATGAGCTCCTCGTCGCCGGAGGTCCAGGCGAGCTCGACGAGCCCCAGCCAGTAGTCGCCCGACAGCTCGCTGCACCACCCGGCGTTGTTGTCGCAGCTGGGCTTGGTTGTGTCGTAGTCGCGAGTGACGAACGGCTTGCCGATTATCTCTGGCTCGAGTTCGTCGAGATGCCCGCCCATGCCCGATTTGCCGGCCATCAACTGTTCGTGCAGCCAGCCGGTCGCCCTTATGCTGCCGAGCGGCAGCGTCTCCCACTTCGCCTCGCCGGCGAAACCGGCCAGAGCCGCAAGGCCGGCGAATGCCGCCAGCGCGGTTTTCATTTCCATCTTCTGTCTGCCTCCAATGCGCTCCCCGGCGGGAAGAGCGGCGCTTCGATGCGGCGCTTCTCGCGCGTGCGCGGATTTTCGTATTCTATCGAAAGCGAATGCAGATGCAGACGCGTCGATTTCGCTCCGCCGTATTTCACGTCGCCGACGACCGGGTGGCCCGCCTCGGAGAAGTGGACGCGTATCTGGTTCTTGCGTCCGGTCTTGAGCTTGACCTCGACGAGCGTGGCGCCCCCGCCGACGGAAAGCCGCCGCCACTCGGTGCGGGCGAGCTTGCCCTGCCGCGCGTCCTTCACGCTCGATACCTTCATCGTGCGCGGATCGTCCCTCAGATACGACTCGAAAAAGCCCGACTGCTCTTCGAGCTCGCCTTCCACCAGCGCGAGATAGGTCTTTCCGGTGAGGCGGTTCCAGTCCGCGCGCATCGCCTCGGCGAACCGTTCGTCCTTCGCGAAGAGCATCGCCCCGCTCGTGTCGCGGTCGAGACGGTGCACGAGCCATACGCGCCTGGAACTCTTCGCCTGGCCCTTGCGGACGTAGTCGTTGAGGAAGTTCTCGGCGGTCGGCTGGCTTTCGCGCGCGAGCCTGCCCGCGAGTCTGGTATTCGTCGTGAGCAGACCCGCGGGCTTGTCGATCGCGATCACGTCGCGGTCTTCGTGGAGGATTTCGAACGGCAGGCGCCGCTTCACACGTTGAGCTGCGCGGAACTTTCGCCCACGTCTCCGGCGTCGAGACCCATCTTCGACAGGTCGACGGACTCGATTCCGAGCGGCGGAGTCGTCCGCCACGTGCCGCCGGTGAAATCGGGCACGTCTTGGCTCGCGCCGCGGTTGTCGGAAGACCTCTCGCACAGCTCGCACAGCGAGCAGCTGGAGGCCAGATCGTAGACGTCCATGTCGAGCGGCAGGCCGTTCTGCAGGCAGTAGGCGAGGCGAAGATCCATGAGGAAGTCCATGCCGCCGTGCCCGCCGACCTTCTGGGCGATCTCGCCGGCGACCTTCCAGAGCGGATGCTTGTACTTCTCGAGCACCTCGTTCTTGCGCTCCTCGCCGAACCATTCGTGCACCGGGTCGCCCGGCTTTTCGGCGAAGGCGACGCGGAAGGGATAGTCGTTGAGAATCCCCTGCGTGCCGGAGACGAGATTGATGCGGCTGTAGGGCCTCGCGCTGGTGACGTCGTGCTGGACCATGATCGTCTTTCCCTTGACGGTCTTGATTACGGTCGTCGACATGTCGCCGGACTTGGGAATCTCCCTCGCCTGCCAGCTGTCCGGACCGAATTTTTCGCGCGCGTAGGCGAGCATGCCGATCTGGGCGGAGTTGACGCTCGTCAGATAGTCGAAGCGGTCGCCGCGGTTGATGTCCATCGCCTGCATGAGCGGCACCAGCCCGTGGGTCGGGTAGATGTTGCCGGAATGCTCGACGTTCCACTTGAGCCGCCAGTAGCCCTGGTAGCTGCCTTCTTCGGGCGATTTGTAGATTCCCTCCCTGAGGTCGTGGATGTAGGCGCCTTCGGCGTGGACGAGTTCGCCGAGCTTGCCGAGGCGCACGAGGTTGAGCGTAAGCATCTCGATTTCGCCGTAGCAGCAGTTTTCGAGCTGCATGCAGTGCCGGCGCGTGCGCTCGGAGGTCTCGACGAGCGACCAGCATTCGTCGAGGTTCATCGCGGCGGGAACCTCTATCGCGACGTGCTTGCCGCTTTCCATCGCATAGCGCGCGATCGGCTCGTGCAGTTGCCACGGGGTGGTGTTGTAGACGAGATCGAGGTCGCTGTCGCAAAGCGCCTTGTACCCCTCCTCGCCGCTGTACACGCGCGCGGACGGCTTGCCGTTCTCCTTGAGCCACGCATTCCACCGCTCGGCCCTTTCGGCGTAGAGGTCGCACAGCGCGACCACCTCGACGCCGGGTATCGCCGACAGGCGCTGCACCGCGCCCGGTCCGCGCATCCCCAGCCCCACGCACCCGACCCGCACCTTGCGGATCGGCCCGGCCGCGAACCCCTGCATGGAGCCGCCGCCCGAAAGATGCCCCCTCGAGACGCATCCGCCGACGAACGCCGCCGCGCCCATCCACGCCGTGCCTTTCAGAAACTGCCGTCTGTCGAAAGCCATCGCCGACCTCCCTGTTTTCTTTATTCGTTCACGAACGCGATTTTGAGCCCCTGCATGGAGATGTTCATCTCCATCGCCTCGTTCATCCTGTCGAGCGGATACTTGTGGGTTATCAGCTCCGTGACCGGCAGCCCGCGCTCCTGCGCCTCCTTGAGGAAGTCGAAGCTCTGCACCCAGTCCTTCGCCTGGTACGTCCAGCTGCCGCACGCCTTGACCTGCTTGTTGCACATGTCGAGGTGGGGCGAATAGGTGGTGTCGCCGTTGTTGGTGAAGAACCCGAGCTCGCAGAAGCTGCCGCCGCGGCGAACGTACTTCCACGCGCGAGAGGCCGCCTTCGGCGAACCCGTGCACTGGAAGACCATCTCCCCGCCCTCGCCGCCGGTGAGCGCCATGACCTGCCCGACCGCGTCCTCCGCCAGCCCGTTCACCGCGTAGCGCGCGCCGAGCCGTTTCGCGAACTCGAGCCGCTTCTCGTCCCCGTCGCACGCGATGATGTTCCTGACGCCCAGGCAGCGCACCATCGCCAGCAGCAGCAGCCCGATCGGCCCGCACCCCTGCACGAGCACGTACGAATCGAACTTGAAGTTGAATATCTGCTTGGCCTGCTCGACCGCGTGCACGATCACCGCAGCCGGCTCGATGAGGATTCGCAGATCGCGGTCCATGTCGCTGACGTTGAAGACGACGCCGCCAGCGTTGACCTTCATGTACTCGCCGAACCAGCCGTTGAGGTAGTGGCCTTCGCCCGGGAGCAGCCCGAAGATCTCCCCGCCGTTGCAAAGCTCGGCGACTTCGGGATGGAACCTGCACGTGTCGCACGTGCCGCAGCTCTTGAGCCCCGTCACGATCTTGTCGCCCACCTTGAGCGGCTTGCCGGTGAAATCCTTCGTCACGTTTCTGCCGAGCGCGACGATCTCGCCGGTTCCCTCGTGGCCGAGCTGCACGGGACAGAACTTGAACGGATCGCCCTTGAATTCATGGACGTCGGTTCCGCAGATTCCGCAGCCCTCGACCTTGACGAGAATCTCGTCGTCGCCGATCGCGGGTATCGCGACTTCCTTGAGGACCATCTTGCGCGGCTCTTCGAGAACCGATATTTTGCATTTTTCCGGTATCATGGCTTGTCACTCCTTGTTGATGAAAACTTTCATGGCGGCGAGCGCGTTCTCCTTCATCGCCTTCGTCGCGTCGGCGGCGAGGACGTGGAAGAAGGTCACGTCCTCCTTCGCGAGGCGCCCGGCGACGGCGTTTTTGCCGGCGCGCGCCATGTACGAATAGTAGTTGATCTTGCGGATTCCGCAGCCGATCGCGGTACGGTAGTCTTCGGGGCTTACGCCGCTTCCGCCGTGCATGACGAGCGGAAGGCCGGTAAGTTCGCGTATCTTCTTGATGCGCTCGAAGTCGAGCACCGGTTTGGCCTTGTAGATGCCGTGCGAGGTGCCGAACGAGGCGGCGAGCGCGTCGATTCCGGTATCCTTGACGAACTTCACCGCGAGCTCCGGGTCGGTGTAGACGGCCTGTCCCGTGCCGCCAGCGCCGCCTTCGCGCTGGGCGAGAGCGCCGATCTCGGCCTCGACCTGCGCGCCTTTCGCGTGCGCGTAGGCGACGACCTCCTTCGTGCCCGCGACGTTGTCCGCATACGGCGCGAGCGACGCGTCGTACATGACCGCGTCGAACCCGAGGTCGATCGCCCTTTTCACGTAGCCGACCGTCTCGCCGTGGTCGAGAAACACGCATACGGGAACTTTCGCGCGCGCCGCCGCCCACAGCATCAGCGGGCCGGTCGTCTCGAGCGGCGCCTCCGGTTCGTGCAGCTGGGCGTGCGAAATTATGACGGGAGTTCCCAGCTCCTCGGCCGCAGATATCACGGCGACGATGTTCTCCCAGGTCGGGGTGTTGAACGCGCCGACGGCGCAGTTGTTCTTTTCAGCGTACGCGAGTACGTCAGTGAGCGATGATTTCATGGTTCGGTTTTCCGGTTTTGCTTTTGGGTATTATACCACATTCAAGCGCGCCTGCGCAACGCCGAAGGAACGGAAATTGCACGGCCCGGCGGTTTGCGCTTCCGGGCAAAGACTATTTCACGATGATGACGAAGCCGGGGCAGCTCGCCGACACCAGTATCGCAGTCGGATTTTCCGGATCGTCATATCCGAGAACCGCCTGCTCGACCGAATTGTCGAGATCGACGAGATCGCTTCTGATTCCCCACTTCGCGTCGAGCAGCATCGTATTCACCTTGCCCGACATGTGCAGCGCGGGGGAGTCTTCGGCGATGGAGATTTTCAGCCGCTGCTTCGAAAGGTCGAGGAACCGGTAGCCCTCGCTTACGACCATGAACGGCGGTTCGGAATATCCGCCCGCCGGCAGATGGAACACGATTTCCGGCACAACCCCGGCCGGCGCCGAGTTGAGGCCCGAAAGAACCGCATATCCCCATGTGCGCACGAGCGGATTCTCGCCGCAGATGTCGATTCGGCACGACCCCGCCCAGTTCTCGTAGCAGAGATTGAGCCCGCCCGCGTCCTGGAGTATGGCAGAATCGTCGAGCACAATATTGACGTTGTCGCCGAGCGTGCCGATGAATTCCCTCGTCTGGCGCAATTCCGATCCGCCGACGACGATGAGGGCGGAATTGTTGCCGATCATCCGCGTTTCGCTCGAAAGCCTTGCCTTCGCGCGCTCGACCGACACGGTGCAGCCGTTCCACATGTAGAAGCCGGCCGAATGCAGGCAAAGATCCCTGAAAGCCATCGAGACGTTTTCGGTGGTGGCGTTCCAGCAATCGTCACCGGCGACGTCGAGAACGGTGGAATCTTTCCCGTTGCCGGAGAATACGGCTTTGGTGCCCGTCTGCATGAAGCGTATCTGCTTCGCCTGAATGGTGCCGTCGAGCGCGATTTCGACCGGAACCGAAACGCTGTCGGGGATGATCACGGCGACGGCTTCGCGCGAATCCGGATAGGTCGCCCTGCCGTCGCCGCCTTCCGCCGTCCAGTTCGCCGGGTCTCTCCAATCGCCGTCGGGTCCGCGCCAATAGTAGACGGTGCTGTCGTATATCTGCTTCGTCGCCGTCTCGGTCGACTCCCCCCAGACGACGCCGTGGTAGGCGTTGGAGACCACGAACCGGTAGTCGAAGCTGCCGGTCAGGAACGGGAACACGACATCGGCCGAGAAACCGTCCGCATCCGGCGAAACGACGGCCTGGCACGTATTGGTGAGCGTCGAACCTACATCGCCGGTATAGAGATACACCGTCGTCGTCTGTCCGTCGCGCAACCCCGAAAGCGAGACCCCGAAGCGGGTCGTGCCGCCGTCTGACGCCGACATCGAACCGGGCACGAAAGACGCCCCCGAAAGCGTCGAATACCTGTACGTTCCGGACTGTGCCGACCTCTCTCCGCGCTCGTTCTCGAGCCGGAACGACATGAAATATTCCGTGCCGTGGACCAGCCCTCCGATTTCGATTTCGGCGATTCCCGCGCCGCGGCCGCCGAATGTCGCGCTCTGGTCGAGATCGCCGGGCGAAGTGCCGTAGCTTACCACGATATCGGCCGTTTCCGCCTCTCCGCACGAATAGACCGCGATGTTGACCGGCATGCTGTCGAGCCCGCTGTCGCCGAACGACACGAATCCGGCGGCGATGCCGGTGCCGTCCGGCGCGTCGATTTCGCATGTCCTGAGCGCCTTGGACTGGAACACGTAATCTCCCTTGAGCGCAGCGAAACGCAGATATTCCGCTCCGGACGGAATGTCGAAGCTGAAATAACCGGCGCAGCTGGCCCCAAGTGTGCCGTCGATTCCCTCGACGCGGGTCCATCCGTTTGTCGCCGTGCCGGGATAGGTCGACGCCCAATACGCGGCGAGCCCGGAGCCGGCGGCGAACTTCGAAAACTGCACAAACGCCGACACCGAATCGCCTTCGCGCGAAACGCGGATGATTTCGGCGGCGTCGTCGACCGGCGCGAAGAACCTGACCGGCCCCCCGGCGGGATTGAGGAAGCGGTTCCAGCTCTCCCCTCCGTCATCCGACCAGCCGACTCCGATGAAGCCATCCCAGCAGCCGGCGCCCTGGTAGGCGTTGCCGGCGTAGACGTCCACGCGGTACCAGCCGTCCGCCTGCGGCGCGAAATATCCCTTCGGTAGCGACGATGCCGGCGCTCCGTAGCCGGTCGCGTCGGTATCGACGATCTTCGTTCCATCGACAACGACTATGGCGTGATCGTCGATGTTGGCCGCGAAGGCGTATGTCTTGCCGCCCTCCATGAACATCATCGTCTCGTAGCCGAACGTGACCATCTCCGACCATCCGCACGTATGCACGTTCCCCGCGTCGAAGCCGTACACGTTCCATGTGTTCGGATTCCATCCGCTGTTGAGATGCACCGCGTACATCTCGTCGGCGAACGCCCTGCCGGCGCCGTCGTCGATCGCGAACGACGCATTGTACGTGCCGTTGCTCACTCCCTGCCAAAACCCGTCGTTGCCGTTGTAGTTGTCGAGATATGCGTCGTCGGCCGTCTCGAACCGGAAGACGTCCGACAGTCTGCATGCGGCCGCGCCGGCCACGTCGTTGGTCGCAAAGAGCCGCCCGTAGTAGACGGTTCTCGTCGACAGGCCCCGGACCGTGCCGGAGAAATCGCCCTCTGCGCCGACCGTGGCGACGTAATTGGTGAATTTGAGATTGTCCGCCGAAAGGCCGTATTCGAGAAACACGTCCGCGAGGCTTGCGCCAGCGCCGAGCGACTGGATGGTGCCCGCGAAGACTCCGCCGCCAGCGATCGTTTCCGCGAGCCGTCCGTCATATCCGGCCGGATCTGCCGATTCGCCGTCGAGTTCGCCGATGCGGAGGACGAGAATTCCGCTTCCGCCGCGTCCTCCCGGCATCGCTCCCGCTCCCCAGCTGCCGCCGCCGCCGCCCGAGCCGGTTCCGTCGGCGCCGTCTCCTGCGCTACCGCCGATCGGCGCGCCCGCGCCGCCTATCCCGCT
>JAGDAE010000073.1 GCA_017959645.1 Kiritimatiellia bacterium | reverse complement strand
CTCGACTTCAAGATCTATCTCGGGCTGCTTTCCGAGACCTACAACGAAGCGCACCAGGCCGACCTGAGGCGCCTTTCGGCGCAGCCGATCGACATGACCGTCGTCAATCTCTATCCGTTCCGCGAGACGGTGGCGAAAGCGGGCGTCACGCCCGAGATGGCGAGAACGAACATCGACATCGGGGGGCCGTGCATGGTCCGCGCGTCGGCCAAGAACTACCTGCGCGTCGCGCCGGTGACCGATCCGCTCGACTACGCCTGCATCGCGCAGGAGCTCGAAAGCCGCGAAGGCACGCTCGGGCTGGATACGCGCTTCAGACTGATGAAAAAGGCGTTTGCCCACACCGCCGAATACGACAAGGCCATCGCGGGATTCTTCGCGGCGAAAACCTGGCAAGAGGTCGACGGCGCCTACGCCAAGCACTGAATCGCGCCGCCCCGATGAATCTGTTCGAATCTTTCCGGCGAAACCGCGAAGAACGCCCCGGCGAGGCGGCGTTCCTGATCGCGAACGGCGACCGGTCGCTGCCGATAACGTGGCGCCGGTTCACGGACGACATCGAGACGGTCGCGCATCTCATACGCTCGACGCTGCCGGGCGGGGCGGTCATCGGGCTTCTGGGCGAGAATTCGTACGAATGGATGGTCGCGCACGCGGCATGCGTCTTCGGCGGCGCGACGGTGGTTCCGGTCGAAGTCGCGCTGTCGGCGGAGGAGATCGCCGCGCGCCTTTCGTTCGTCGGCGCGAAAGCGTTCGTCTATTCGTCGCTGTATTCGGACAAGGCGCGGGCGGTGGAGAAGCTCGTTCCGGGCATGGAGACCTACGGCTTCGGCGCGCTCGAGACCGATCGCCGCATCGACGAGGCCGAAAAGGCCCTGCGCGGAGGCGAGAGGGGCGTATTCTCGATGCCGCCGCCAGACGCCGGGCGCACGTCGATGATCGTGTTCACCAGCGGAACCACGAGCGAGCCGAGGGGCGCCGAACTGTGCGTCGGCGGACTCGAGGCGTTCGCGCGGTTCGCTTCGGCGACGCTGCCGATGAGGCCCGGCGACCGGTCGCTGATGCTGCTGCCGCTGCACCATATCTTCGGCATCGCGACGGCATATGCGATGCTGGCGGCGGGGGTCGTGCTCGGGGTGTGCCCCGATTTCCGGCGCATATTCGACGCGGTGCGCAGATTCCGGGCGAATTTCGCGTTCCTGGTTCCGGCGCTCGCGGACATACTGGCGGCGAAGATATCGCAGTACGGCGAAAAGGCGGCGGACGTGCTCGACGAGCGGCTGGAGTGGATGCTGATCGGCGGCGCGCCCATGCCGCAGAGGGCGATCGACCGCATCGAGGCGCTCGGAATCAAGGTCTTGACCGGATACGGGCTGACCGAGACAACCTCGCTGTTTTCGCTGATGCCCGCCGGCGAAAGCGCGAAAGCCGGATGCGCCGGGAAGGTTCCCGACGCGTCTTCGGGAGTCGAGACGAAAGTCTCGGCAGACGGCGAACTGCTGATACGCGGACCGAACATTCTGCGCGGATATTTCAAGATGCCCGACCGCACGGCGCAGGCGATCGACAGGGACGGCTGGTTCCACACGGGCGACATAGGCAGAATAGACGCCCGCGGCATGGTCTGGATCGACGGAAGGGCGTCGCGGACGATCGTGCTTTCGTCCGGGAAGAAGGTCGCGCCCGAGGAGCTGGAGGAGAAGATCTACGCCCTTCCCGGGGTGCGCGAGGTGGTCGTCGGGCGCGAGGACGGCGAAGGCAACCGCAAGATCGTCGCCGAAATCTACGCGTCTGCGGGCGCGGACGAGATAGCCCGCGAGATCGGCAAGCTGAACCGCACGCTGCCGGTCTTCAAGCGCATATCGCGCGTGGCGATGCGCAATACGCCTTTTCCGCGCACGTCGTCGGGGAAGATTTCGCTCGCGCTGACAGACGCCGGCAGGCGCGGCGGCGGCAAGCCGCCGGCCGGAGCGAAGGCGAAATTCGGGCTGCTCGCATTCTGGGTGTTCCTCACTTTCACCGGAATCGCGGTTTCGTACATCTCCGAATCGATACAGAGCTTTTTCGGCATCGACATCGTCGCGCTGTCCGGGGCGGGCAAGTGCCTCGCCGCCGTCTCGATGCTGGTCGCGGCGACGATCGGGTTCAGGCAGTTCAGGGCGAGAGGCGGCAGGTAGCATGGACCGGAAGAAGGCGATACGGGCGATTCGCCTGCCGCTGGAGTGGGCGGGACTCTGGCTTGGCGTCGCGACGCTTTCTTTTCTGCCGCGAAAGGCGCTTCTCGGGGTCTGCGACTTCGCTTCGCTCGCAATGTACCTGTTCGACCGGCGCGGAAGGCGCCGGGCGCTCGCGAATCTCAGGATCGTGCTGGGCAAGAGCGACGTCGCCCCGGGCCGCCATTACGCGGACGGCGCGGAGAATCCCGCCCGGCGCGAGAAGCTCGTGATCAGGCGCTCGTACCGCAACATGGCCAGAACCGTAGGCCATGCGTTCTGGACGTGCCGCAACGCGAAGGCCAGGGCCGCGCAGGCCGGCTCCATGTGCGCGGAGGGCAAGGCGTTCCTGCGCGAGAACCGTCCGGCGGTCACCGTCTCGGGGCACATCGGCTGCTGGGAGATTCTCTCGCAGCTGGCGTTTCTGGAGGGGCACAGGATGATGTCCGTCGCCAAGGACATCGGCACCAGGAGGATGACGAAGCTGCTGATGAAGGCGCGTAGCGCCATCGGACAGGAGATCGTCGCCGCTGACGGCGCGTTCCGTCCGCTCATGGCGGGGATAAAGGCCGGAAAGTCGCTT
>JAGDAE010000072.1 GCA_017959645.1 Kiritimatiellia bacterium | reverse complement strand
GCCGAAAACACCGCCGAAGAGACGGTCAGCCAGCTCGGAGTTCCGACATACGGGGAATACATTTCCGAATACATGGAAAAAGTTCCTTTGCCGTACGTCTGCTACGATTTCTACGTCTACGGCTGCCGCGACCACGAACGGATGTTCGCCAATTTCGAGACGGTCTCTAACGCCGCGCGCGAAAACGGCAGGCGTTTCTGGTATGTCGCGCAGGTGAATTCCATGTACGAAAACGAGTCGATTTCGGTCGAACAGCTCAAGTATCAGGCCTATGTCGCGATGGCGTACGGCGCTGAGACGATCGTCTGGGCATGCTGGACGAAGGGATGGTGGTACGACAACGTTCTCGATCTCGAAGGTAACAAGACCGCGCAGTATGAAAAGCTCAAGACCGTCAATGCCGGACTTCACGCGCTGGGCGTGCGCTTCATGAAGTACAAGGTCGTCTCCACGCGCCGCGAGACGGATGCGGACGGTGTTTTGCACGTGATCGCCGACATGGTGGCGCGCGACGGAAATGGCGGCAAGGCGCTATTCGACGTCCGTACCGCCGAACCTTGCTCCGTGGAGTTCGCCGAAGAGCCGGCGATCGTGACGAAATCGTGCTTGACCACGGGGAAATGAAATGGTAGAATATTTACACAAGACTAGGAAAGGAGTTGTAAAATGGCAGGCAAATCGTTTTTCAGATCGGCGACGCTGACGGCGCTGGGGGTCTTGTTTTCGTCAGGGGCGTTTGCGGCGCCCAATATCGGCCAGATGTTCGTCATCAACGGGCGGTTGATGTTTACCATCGACACCGGCAGTTTCGTGCTGCAGCGCAAGTACGGCGAAAACTGGATTACCCAGTCGGGGCTCTACAACGGCGACGGCTACTGGTACAGCTCCGCAAAAGACTACAGCGGTCTTGTCGAGATTCGCTTCGGCTATAGCGCCGATGGCGACGATTGGAACGTGAGGACGATCGATGCCCGCCATGCGGTGGCGCCGGTCGCCGTCTGGGATTTGTGCAACCACGGCGGCTACTACAACCCGCCGCAAGGAGCTGTCGACGGCATCCCGGGAACCATGTTCCATATCCCCGACCAGGGTGACGAAGACCACGCAATCTATCTCGATCTCGGCTCCCCGAGGAAACTTACCGGCGGCGCGGCGCTTTCGCGCAACGGTTTCACCGGCCGTATCGGAACTGCGGTCTTCGAGGGTTCGAGCGTCAGCAACTTCGCGTCGGACGTCGTCACGCTCTACCAGATACCTGAAGGCAACACTTTCGCCAACCGGTACGCTTCGTTCGAGTTTACTACGACCGCGACCGTGCAGTACGTCAGATTCCGCCCTAACGGGGGAACCAACGTTCCGGGGTGGGACGGCTGGTTCAATGTCGACGAAGTGGAATTTTGCGAGCAGCTCAGCGATTTCGATTTCGGCATCGACTCTTTTTCGCTGAGCGACGGCGTTATTTCCAGTATGCAGCTGTCGTTTTCGGATGCCGACGGAACCGAACAGCTTTACGTCGCCTACGGGGCGAATCCGCACGCAGACGGCGGAATGTCGGCGTGGGACGGCTATGCGCTGTCGTCGGTCTCGATAGCGGCCGGCGATTCCTCTGTCGCGTTCGACGAGTTTCCGTCCGGCTGGGGTGAAGGGGTCGATTATCTGCGACTGTTCGCGACCGACGCGAACGGCAACATCATCAAGCGGTCCGACATCATCGCTTTCGACGGCAACGACTTCCCGGTCTTCTTCCCGACGTTCGGCATAACCGGCAACACCTACGGCGATACGGTTCTGGTCTCGGGTTCGCTGCTTTCCGCCGGCTCCGGCGACTCCGCCACCGTTGTCACGGTCGAGACGAGCTCTTCCAATTCTTTCGCTTCGCCGAGCGTGTGGTCGGCGACGCTTGGCGCCGGCTTCGGCTGCACGGCGTACCTGCGCGATCCCGACCCGGAGTCTTCCTCGTATCTCGAAGCGGGAACCACCGTCTACGCGCGGTTCAAAGCGGTCGACGGCAACGGGCATGCCGCATATTCAGACACGTTTTCGATCGCACTCGGCTCCGACTTCAACAAAGGTCCGCAGTTTCTTGCCGCGCCGAGCGTCATCAACGGTAGGCTCTGCGTGCCGCTTTCCGGCGGCCGTGCATCGTTCTTTTTCCAGAAACTCGCCGACGACGGCCAGACGTGGCAGACGATGCAGAATTTCGGCGAACACTATACCGACATCTACTGCCAGGATTTGACGCTCAGAGGCGTCAGCTCGTGGCGCGTGGCCTATGTTCCGACCGCTCCCGGCGTAAGCGAGCCGTATTTCTGGACGTATTTCGACATCAATGCGCGCTATCCGGTGTTCGGCAAGACGCTTTGCGTCGGCGGGGTGTACGACGGCAATATCAGCGTGGACGGTGCATACGACGGCTATCGTTTCTCGTACTACGAGCCGAATTCGAGTGCGTACAATACCGAGAACATGTGGATCGGCGTCGATTTTGGAACTGTCCGCACCATAACCTCGATCGCCTTCGCCAGGCGGCCGAGCGACAACTATTGCGTCGGCGCGAACTTCGAATATGCGAGCGACGCCGATTTCACCGATGCCCAGAGTTTCTACACGATTCCCGATCCTGGCGATGACGGCGCGAAAGTCGTGACGCTCGAAACTCCGGTAAGCGCACGGTATTTCAGGGTGAAAAAGCCTCTCGGCGGCTGGTTCAATATCGGCGAGATTGAGTATTCGGTCGCGGCGAACGACGCCGAACTTGAAGTTGCTTCCCAAACGGGCTTCCCCGACGGGGTGCCTGTCGTTTCGGTTTCCGGAACCTTCTCTTCCGATTACGGCTTTTGCGTCTACCGTTCGCGCAAACCCGATGGATTTTTCGTCCGTGTCGCTACTCTTGCCGGCGGTGTGACGCAATATGTCGACGACGACGAGACCATCGGTTTCGGAAATTCTTGCTACTACCGCGTCGCCCGGCGCGATTCGAACGGCGAAGCGCTCGCGCAGGAGGCGTCGACCGTCGGGT
>JAGDAE010000071.1 GCA_017959645.1 Kiritimatiellia bacterium | reverse complement strand
GTTCAACGCCTTCGCCGATGTCGAGACCGCCTACATCTGCCGCGGCTACGTGTGGGACAAGCGTCCGTTTTCCGCCCAGTACGCGGCGGGCGAACTCGATCTCGGGCTTTTCGGCAAGGTCGAGGCCTCTGTCTGGACCCAGTCCGCAATGTCCCACAGCGGAACCTCATCCAGAATGCGCCGCTACGCCTATGCGGAGGCGGACTATCTTCTGCGCTACTGCTACGACATCGACTTCGCTCCTGGCTGGCGGCTGAGGAACGGGATAGGACGCCAATGGGTGACCAATCCCGGCTATGTCGACGGGCATACGGTCACCGATTTCCAGGCGCTGCAGGTTCTGCAGACGCCGTGGGCGGTCCCGTACTGGCGCTTGCGCGTATTGCGCCATCCGATCGACGAGACCTATTGGGTGGCCGGCGTCAAGCGCTCGTTCGGAATCTGCGAGGGGCTTGCGTTCACGGTCGATTTCTTCGGAGATCTCGGCGACAGGCGCCATTACCGCAATCTCTACGGCCGGGGAACGGGCTTCCATGGCGGGCTGCAGGCCCTCAATCTCGTGCTGCGGCTCGACTACCGCCTGATGGAGCATGTCGGGCTGTTCGCGTTCGCCGGACAGTTCTGTCTCGTCTCCGGCGACGCGCGGGATGCGGTGAAGGCGATGGACGTTCCAGAGGCAAAACGCGACCTCACTTTCGGCGGCGTCGGCCTCGCCGTCGATTTCTGACGAAACTCCGGCCTCGCCGCTTTCGTCGTCAGCGAGATCCAGAAGCTGCGGGAGGTGCGTTGACGCGCATCCGGATTTTTGATACAATTCCCGCCCAGATCAGACAGGAGGAGATGCTATGAAGAAGTTTGTCGCATTGGCGGCGTTTTCGACGGCCATTGCCGCGGTTTCCGCGGCCGATGTCGTCTACGACTGGGGTTCGTGGACGACCGATCCGGCGCAGGTGGTGGAGTCGGACGACAATTCCGTCAAGGTCGTGCTTTTCGCCAACCCCACCGGCAATCTCGCGATCGGCACGAAAAACGATCAAGGCGGAATGGGAGAGATGTTCGACGGCGATCCGGCAACCTACGTCGCGTACGGGCAGTCGAACTATTTCATTCCTGTATTCACGACGCCGATACACGTGCGTGAAATCAGGATCTACGTCAAGGATGACAGCAACATCTGGCAGTTCGGGATGGCCGCGCGCTCGGGCATAACCGGGCTCGACATGCGCCAGATACCGGGCATACGCGCGGGCGTGGGCGGCGATCCGAACGCCGCGTACGCCGGCTGGGATCCTCCTTACGGGCCGCATCTGGGCAGCACCGCGACCAGCAACAGGTATCTTTCGATAAGCATGAGCGACGGGTCGTATCTGCAGCCGTGTCTCGGAAACATATTCTTCGACACCGGACTCCAATGGGGCGAGGTGCACGCGGTCGAATACCAGTTCATCGGCGATCCGGCGTTCACGACGGTCGGCAGCGCGACGGTCGGCAGCGAGGACGCGAGCGAGATCGTGCATGCCGAATCGGATGGCGTCGAGAGCTGGACGTTCTCTTCGACCGGAAGGCTTGCGATGGAGGTTTCCGGCAAGTCGCTGACGATCGTCACGCTCGACGCGAACGATGATGCCGTCTCGAGCGAGAGCCTCGGCATCGACACGGGCGTGGCGCACATCGTCTCGCCCGGCGAGAACCAGAAGATCCGCATCGAGGCGCGGGATATGATGCAGCCGCTCGGAAGCGCCAGCGTCGGCACCTATGACGGCAGCGAGGTCGTCTATTCCAAAGCCGGCGAGACCGAGACATGGGTGTTTTCGTCGAAAGGCAAGTTCGTCCCCGGCGATGTCGTGTATCTTTCGGTCGACGGCGGCGAGGCTCGGATCGCGCCCTCGGGCAAGGTTTTCGTCGCCAATCCCGGCGAAAACGAGACGGTGACGTTCACGGCGACTCCGTTCGTGGCGCCGGCCGTGTACGCCGCCGGCGTCAGCGCGGTCGGCGGCAACGTATCCATCGTCTCGACCGGCGCGCGCGACATCTACACGTTCACCGGCGCGTCGACGCTGACTTTCGACCGCGCCGGCTTCATCGAGCTTCTCGTGGTAGGCGGCGGCGGAGGCGGGGGCGGCACGATGTGCGGCGGCGGCGGCGCTGGCGGAATGCTGTATTTCGACAAGGCGTACGTCGAGGCTGGCACCTACGGCATTGCGGTCGGCGGCGGCGGCGCTGGCGTGACCGAGACCGCAGGCAGCGGCGGACAGGGCGGACACTCCAGTTTCGGCGATTTCGTCGCCT
>JAGDAE010000070.1 GCA_017959645.1 Kiritimatiellia bacterium | reverse complement strand
GTCGAAAACTGGGTCTCGGGCGAAGCGCTTACGACGCTCACGGCCGAAGCGGACGGCGACGCCGGCTTCTACAAGATCGTCGTGACCGACATCGACCCCACCCTCTGATAGACGAGCGTCATAACGAAACAAAGCCCGCGGCTAAAACCGTGGGCTCTGTTTTTTTGTCGAGGCCGGTTCAGGGCCCCGTAATGGCGGTTTTCGAGTGCATATTTTCACCTTTTTATGTGCCATTGCGGCACGGCTCAGACACGCTTTTGGTGGCTGGTGTCCGTATGAGGTCAATGCGCATTGACACCACCTAGTTGATATTTCAGTTTCCCGCCTTTATGATGAGGGCGATATTTTTCGACGCTCAACTGTGACGCATAGGCTAAATTCAGGGTAGTCTCTCTTTTTCGCTCGTCAACGAATTTTGACGAGCGTGACGAGCGTCTATGGCGATAACCGAAAGAATCACAACGCCAACGATTAAAAACCTTGACTTTAGTATATATATATCAAAAAATCTCTCTCTCCATATATAATAAGAGATTTAGGCTCCAAGCCCCCGTCAAGCACCGGATTTGATGACGTCGTAGGCGGCCTTGAAAAAAGTTGAAAAAAGATGCGACTAAAAGGGCCTCGAAAGTCACTAACATATATGGAGGGGCGAGCATGGAGCCGCCCCTTTTCGAACTTCAACCGAAAGGAGAAGCAATCATGACGAACAGGAAAATCACGCTTCTGTCGACAACAGCCAATCTTTACAAAGGGTAAGCGCACGTATTCCGTGCGTTTACTTCTAGAGGTGGCGGAGAAAATATCTGGGGATATTTCAGATGGTCGGTGCCTTGACTATGTAATCAAAATATGTTACATTATGTAACCATATTGCATGGAAAAGGCGAGCAAGGATGAAGCGAGCGATAGACAAGAGCGAATTTCTCGAGCGTGTGCGCTCGGCGATGTCCGAAAAGGACATTACCCAGGCGGCGCTGGCGAAGATACTCGACGTGTCGCGTCCGTACGTGACGCGTGTTCTTTCCGGGGATATTGACATTTCCGCAAAGACGGCCGAGAAGTTCGCACGCGCGCTGGACATGGATTTCGATCCGGGAGCGGCGTTCCGTCCGCGCCGTTCGCGTCACGAGGTCGCGATTCTGATGGCGGCGGGGCTGGGAAGCCGCATGAAACCGCTTACCGAGAAGACCGCGAAGCCGTTGGTGAAGGTGCTCGGAAGACCGCTGATCGAGACGGTGATCGAGGCGCTGAACGCGCGCGGGGTTGATGACATCTACATCGTGGTCGGCTACAAGAAGGAGCAGTTCGGCTTTCTCGAGGGGAAGTATCCGAACGTGCGGCTCGTCGAGAATCCGGAATACGCGACCAAGAACAACATAAATTCGATCGCGGTCGCCGCCGCGCAGATGGCGAGCGCCGACTGTTTCGTGTGCGAGGCGGATCTGTTCATACCGTCGGCGAACTTTCTCTGCCGTCCGCTCGAGCATTCCGGCTATTTCGGGAAATTCATCCCCGGCCGTTCGGACGACTGGGTTTTCGAGACGGCCGAGGGGCGGATCGTGCGCGTGGGGAAGGGCGGGCGCGACTGCTTCAACATGGTCGGGGTGTCGTATTTCCGCCAGCCAGACGCGGCGCGGATTGCGCTTGCGGTCCTCGACGCGGCGAAGAAGCCGGAGAATGCGAATCTGTTCTGGGACGACATAGTGGACCGGCTTTGCCGCGACGGGCTCGACCTTGCCGTCCACGAAGTGCATCCCGGCGAGATAATCGAGTGCGACACGGTCGCCGATCTCGAGAATCTCGAGAAATCGCTCAAACTGTAGGGAGGATGAAATGATCGAAGTGCCGAAGTTCGTGTCCGCGCTCCGCGAAGGCGGGGTCGGATTTTTCTGCGGGGTTCCCGATTCGCTGCTCAAAAGCTTCTGCGCCTACGTGACCGACACCTGCGGCGACAGGCACACAATCGCGGCGAACGAAGGCGGGGCGGTCGCGCTCGCCGCCGGACACTATCTGGCGACCGGGGAGCCGGCGCTAGTGTACATGCAGAATTCGGGGCAGGGCAACGCGGTCAATCCGCTCGTCTCGCTCGCCGATTCCGACGTCTATTCGATACCGGCGGTTCTGCTCATCGGCTGGCGCGGGATGCCTGGGGTCCACGACGAGCCGCAGCATGCGAAGCAGGGGAAGATAACGCTTTCGCTCATGGAGACGCTGGGGATTCCGACGGAGGTCCTGCCGGACACGACGGCGAAGGCGTGTGCGCTGGCGAAGAGGATGGCGAAGCGCTCGGTGCGCGAGTCGCGTCCGGTCGCGCTCGTCGCGAAGAAGGGCGCGTTCGGGGAGTATGCGCTGAAGACGCGGCTTCCCGACATCGCGAAGACGGCGAGGGAGTCGGCGATAGAGGCGGTTCTTTCGGCGTTGCCGGAGAATGCGGTCGTCGTTTCGACGACCGGCATGATATCGCGCGAGGTCTACGAGACGCGCGAACGGCTGGCCGGGAGATCGGGGGCGGAAATCCACTCGCACGATTTCCTGACGGTCGGCTCGATGGGCCACGCCTTGATGATCGCGCTCGGGATCGCCAAAGCCCGTCCCGACCGCCCCGTCTACTGCCTCGACGGGGACGGGGCGTCGATCATGCAGATGGGGAACATGGCGATCGTCGGGCAGTCGGGGTGCGCCAATCTCATGCACATCGTCTTCAACAACGCCGCGCACGATTCCGTCGGCGGACAGCCCACGGTCGGCGGCGCGATAAACCTCAAGGCGATTGCCAAGGCGTGCGGGTACGCGACCAAGGCCGGGGAGAAAGCGGCGCCCGTCTTTGTCGAGATCAAGGTGGCGAAAGGCTCGCGCAAAGACCTCGGAAGGCCGAAGGAGGCGCCGCAGGTCAACAAGAGACTGTTCATGAAGGAACTGATGGGGAGGTAGGGAAATGGAAATAAAACGCAACATACTGCTGAATCCCGGGCCGGCGACGACGACGGACAGCGTGAAGCTGGCGCAGGTGGTGCCGGATATCTGTCCGCGCGAGAAGGAATTCGCAGGGCTGATTAAGGGGCTCCGGCGCGAGTTGGTCGACATCGTGCACGGTGACGAGCGCTACACCAGCGTCCTGTTCTGCGGCTCCGGCACGTTGAACATGGACGTGTGTCTGAACTCCCTGCTGCCTGCAAACAAGAAGATACTGGTGGCGAACAACGGCGCGTATTCTTCCCGGGCGGTCGAGATATGCGAAGCCTACGGCATGCCGCACATCGACCTGAAGCAGCCGATAGAACTTCCGGTAGACGTTGCCGCAGTCGAGAAAACCATCGCCGAGAATCCCGATGTTGCCGTCGTCTACGCTACCCATCACGAGACGGGCTCCGGCGTTCTCAACCCGATCCGCGAAATCGGCGCGGTCGCCCACAAGCACGGCTGCACGTTCATAGTGGATACTACCTCCACCTACGCGATGCGCCCCATCAATATCATCGAGGACAACGTCGATTTTCTGATGGCCAGCGCACAGAAGGGGCTTCAGTCGATGACGGGGCTTTCGTTCGTGGTCGGCCGGGAGGATATCATCCGCGCCTCGGCGGCCTATCCGGTGCGCTCGTACTACTGCAACCTGTTCATGCAGTACGACGGCTTCGAGAAGACCGGCGAAATGCGTTTCACCCCGCCCGTCCAGACCATCTATGCGACAATCCAGGCGTTGAAGGAGTATTTCGCCGAAGGAGAGTCCGCAAAGTGGGCGCGGCATACGCGCGTGTTCGAGGCGATCCACAAGGGTCTCGCCGATCTTGGTTTCCGCAATCTCATCAAGCGCGAATATCAGAGCGGACTCGTCGTGTCCGTCTGCTATCCGGACGATCCGAACTGGTCGGTCGAGAAGGTGCACGACTACTGCCATGAGCGCGGGTTCACGATCTATCCCGGCAAGGTCGGCTCGGCGCGGACATTCCGGCTTTGCGCGCTCGGCGCGATCGACGCGCCGGACATCGCGGAGTTCTTCAAGGTTCTGAAGCAGGCGCTCGAGAGCAACGGCATAAAGGTTACGTACAATGGCTAAGGCATACACCTGTTTCTGCACGTCGTCGATACACGCGGGGCACCTCAACGTGATCCGCGAGGCGGCGAAGCTCGGAGAGCTGACGGTCGGGGTGCTGTCCGACAGGGAGGCGATACGGTACAACCGTTTTCCGCTGATGTCCGAAGACGAGAGGCTCGCCGCCGTGCGCGCGATCCCCGGCGTCGCGAACGCGACGATACAGCGGGACATGATGTACGGCGACGCGATCGCGGCGCTGAAGCCGGACTTCGTCGTGCACGGAGACAACTGGGCCGACCCCGAGGCGCCCGAGCACGCGATCCGCGAGTATGTGGCCGGGCTGCTCGCCGAATACGGCGGCAGGATCGTCGACGTGCCGTACACCATCGACCCCGAGGCCAGACGCATCGACGATCTCGACCGCGAACGCCTCGCGATGCCCGAATACAGGCGCAGGCGGCTGAGGCAGCTGATAAAGCTGTGCCCGATCGTCAAGACGATCGAGGCGCATTCGGGGCTGACCGGGCTGATCGCCGAAAAAACCGTGGTGCGCGGCGGGGACGGGCGGCTCGACCAGTTCGACGCGATGTGGGTATCGTCGCTGTGCGACTCGACCGCGAAGGGCAAGCCGGACATAGAGCTGGTAGACATGTCTTCGCGCCTCAGGACGATCGACGACATAATGGAAGTCACGACGAAGCCGATAATCCTCGACGGCGACACCGGCGGGCTGACCGAGCACTTCGTCTACAACGTGAGGACGCTCGAGCGCATAGGGGTATCGGCGGTCATCATCGAGGACAAGACCGGGCTCAAGAAGAATTCGCTCTTCGGCACCGAGGTCGCGCAGACGCAAGACACGGTCGAGAACTTCTGCGCCAAGATAGCGGCCGGCAAGGACGCGTTGCGGACGAAGGATTTCATGATAATCGCCCGTTGCGAGTCGCTCATCCTCGAAAGGGGAATGGACGACGCGCTTGCGAGATGCCGCGCCTATGTCGAGGCGGGAGCGGACGGAATAATGATCCATTCGCGCAAGAAGGATCCGGCCGAGATCATAGATTTCTGCGACAGATTCCGCGAGACTGACAAGGAAACGCCGATCGTCGTCGTGCCGACTTCGTTCAACTCGATCACCGAAGACGAACTTGCCGCGCACGGCGTCAACATCTGCATATACGCCAATCAGCTGACCCGGGCGGCGTTCCCGGCGATGCAATCCGTCGCCGCCGACCTTCTAAGGCACCACCGCGCGCTCGAAGTCGACTCGCGGCTGATGCCGTTCAAAAAGATAATAACCCTAATCGACCAGTGACAGGCGATTTGACAAGTCGCCGCGAAATACTGTAAAATATACTCCACCATATGAAAATACTAGTTACCGGAACCGCCGGCTTCATCGGCTTCAACCTCGCCTCGCGCCTTCTCCGCGAAGGCGACGAGATTTGCGGCGTGGACAACTTCAACGACTACTACGACGTTTCGCTCAAGGAGGCGCGCAACCGCCAGCTCGAGAAGAACGCCGCCTTCCGCGTGCGGCGGGTCGACCTCGCCGACATGGAGGCGCTGAAAAAGGTCTTCGGCGAATTCGAGCCGGATGTCGTCGTGAATCTGGCGGCGCAGGCGGGAGTGCGCTATTCGATCGACCATCCCGAGGTGTACATGGAATCGAACATGGTCGGATTCCTCAACATCCTCGAATGCTGCCGGCACGCGAAGAAGATGCCGCGGCTGCTCTACGCCTCCAGCTCGTCGGTATACGGCGGAATCAAGGAGATGCCGTTCCGCGAAGACATGTGCGTCGATACGCCGATCTCGCTCTACGCCGCCTCCAAGAAGTCCAACGAACTGATGGCGCACTGTTATACCCACCTCTACGGGATGCAGACGATAGGATTCAGGTTCTTCACCGTCTACGGTCCGTGGGGGCGCCCGGACATGGCGGCGTGGCTTTTCGCGGACGCGATGGCCGAGGGCAGGGCGATCAAGGTCTTCAACTACGGCAACATGTACCGCGATTTCACGTACATCGACGATATCGTGGATGGACTCGTCCGCTGCATCCGCTCGACGACGCTGCCGGCGTACGACGTGTTCAACATCGGCAACCACCGCTCCGAGCGGCTGCTGGACATGATCGAGATCATCGCGCACGAGATGGGCATCGCCTCGCTGGACGACGTCAAGATGGAGATGCTGCCGATGCAGGACGGGGACGTGCCGAAATCGTTCGCCTCCGTCGAGAAGCTCAACAAGGCGGTCGGATACGAGCCGACCACTCCGATTTCGGTCGGCATGCCGAAGTTCGTCGCCTGGTACAAGGACTGGAAGGCCGGCAAATTCACGGTCTGACGCGGGGTTGCATGGACTGTTCGCCGCGTCTCACGACGCTTTGCTACATCGAAAAAGACGGTCGGCTGCTAGTTCTCCACCGCACTAAAAAGCGCGGCGACGAGAACGGCGGCAAATGGGTCGGTGTCGGCGGCAAGTTCGAGTACGGCGAAAGCCCGGAAGAGTGCGCGGTGCGCGAGGCGAAGGAGGAGACCGGGCTGACGATGAAGAATCCTCGCTTCCGGGGGCTCGTCACGTTCGTGTCTGACGAATGGGGCGTCGAATACATGCATCTTTTCACCTGCACGGAGTTCGAGGGAGAGCTTGCGGAGTGCGACGAAGGGGAGCTTGCGTGGCTCGCGCCGGAGGAGCTGCTTTCGAAGAACATCTGGGAGGGAGACCGGCTCTTCCTGCGGGCGCTGGCGGAACGGCAAGACTTCTTCACTCTCAAACTCCGCTACGAAGGCGAGAAGCTCGTCGAATACCGTTTCGGCTGACGAATGCGCGCGGACGCCGTTTTTTTGCTGTTTGCCGTTGCGCTTTTGCCGGAATTTTGCTAAAATGCCGTCCGTATGAAGACACTATCGATATTTTGGTGCGGCATATTCAAGAACAATCCGACATTCCGGCTCGTACTGGGGCTGTGCCCGACGCTGGCGGTGACGACCTCGCTCGAGAACGCGCTTGGGATGGGGATGGCGGCGACGTTCGTTCTCGTATGCTCGAACGTGCTGGTTTCGGCGCTGAGAAAGGCGATTCCGGCCTCGGTGCACATTCCGTGCTACATTGTGATAATCGCGACGTTCGTGACGGCGACCGATCTTCTCATGCAGGCGTACTTGCCGGAGCTTTCGGCCTCGCTCGGCATTTTCATACCGCTGATCGTCGTCAACTGCGTCATCCTCGGCCGCGCCGAGGCGTTCGCGAGCAGGAACGGCGTGCTCGATTCGCTGGCGGACGGGCTGGGATCTGGAATCGGGTTCACGCTGGCTCTGGCTTTGGTGGCGTCGGTGCGCGAGATCTGCGGCGCGGGGACGCTCACGGTCTGGGGGACGATCGCGTTCGACGGGCTGAATCCCGGGCCGGCGACGTTGGCGATACTGCCGGCCGGCGGTTTCATCGCGCTGGGGCTGATGCTGGCGCTCATCAACAGGATCGGAGAGTGGAACGCGCGCCGTCGCGGCGCGCCGCCGCCGCTGCCGGTCAATCTCGATTGCAGGCACTGCACGATGTGCCCGAACGGAAAGTAGCCCATGAAGTGCCCGAAGTGCTCCGCCGACGACGACAAGGTCCTCGATTCGCGTTCAGCCCGCGACGGAGCCGCGATACGCAGGCGGCGCGAGTGCGCCAAATGCGGGTTCCGCTTCACGACGTACGAGGAGATCGACCGCGACGAGGTTCTGGTCGTGAAGCGCGACGGCACCCGCCAGACGTTCGAGCGCTCGAAACTCGAGAAGGCGATAAACCATGCGTGCGGGAAACGCCAGATATCGAAAGACCAGATACGGTCGATGATCGACGCCGTCGTCGCGCGGCTCGACGGTGACGAGATACCGTCGTCGAAAATCGCTGAGCTGGTCATGGACGAGCTTCACAGGGTCGACGAGGTCGCGTACATCCGGTTCGCGAGCGTATACCGGCAGTTCAAAGACGTAGCGCAGTTTCTTTCCGCAATCACGGAGATCGTGAGAAAATGAATACCGAATACCAGCGCCCCCCGATAAAAGTGGCATTGATGGGCCTCGGCCGGTCGATGCTCGAGGAACACTATCCGATATTCAGGAAGCATCCGGCCTTGTTCAATGTCGTCGCCGCCTGCGATCTGCAGCGCGACCGGCGGGACATGGTAGCGAAGGACTTCCCGGAATGCAGGATGTTCCGCCAGTTCTCCGACATGCTCGACGAGCAGTTCATCGATCTCGTCGTGATCGCGACCACGACCAAGGACCATGTGAAGCATGCGACCGAGTCGCTCGGCCGCGGGTACTGGACGCTCGTCGAATCGCCGATGGCGACGACGGTGGACGACGCACAGCGCGTGCGCGGCGCGGCGCAGAAGGCGAAGAACCGGATAATCGTGATGCAGCGCGGGCTGTTCGAGCCGGATTTCATGCTGGCGAAGCAGACGATGTCCGACGTCCGGCTCGGGCCGGTGTACGACATAAAGATACGGCGCGAGGATTTCGTGCGGCGCGACGACTGGCAGACGGTGAAACGGCTCGGGGGCGGCGCGGCGTACTACGCGATGCCCGATCTCGTCATGCAGGCGTTGAGGCTTTTGCCGGCGGCTCCCGTGCAGATGTGGAGCGAGCTCAAGCGCATCGCGTCGCTCGGCGACGCCGAGGATTTCGCGCACATCAATCTGAAGACGCGCGGCATGGTGTCGGCGGATATCGAATACAACGGCGGCGTCTTCGCCGAGAACCGATCGCCGTCGTTCGAGGTGCGCGGCGAACGCGGGAAGTACAGGGTGCGGCCGGGTGCGACGACGGGCGAAATCGTAGCCATCGACCCAGATTTCTCGTTTCCTCGCCGGCGCTCGTCGGTCAGAACCC
>JAGDAE010000069.1 GCA_017959645.1 Kiritimatiellia bacterium | reverse complement strand
TCCGACGGCTGGCGGATGCACGTCGAAGGCGACGACTACAAAGTGGAACGCAGAGCGTACGATCCGGGGCCGGTGCGAGGCGCGTCGCCCATCGCCGACGTCATAGCCGAAGCGCAGATCATATGGGATTGGAAGCTCGCGGACGGAATCGTCGCGCCGGTCGAAACCTGCACGTACGCAGAGGCGTGCCAGATTCTGCGCGAACGTTTCGCGGCTTGCGGGCTGGCCAACCCTCCGCCCGAAACCGGAGACGAGGCGGAATGGCTGGCGCTCCACAAGGCGATACGCGAGCGGGCGCTCGCCGATCTCGGCGACACCCCGCTGCTGTTCGCGAAATTCGTCCCCGGCGCCATGAGCCACCAGCTAACCCAGGCGCTCGGGTACTGTTCGCGTCCGGGCGGCGGACTGTTCGTTCTGGACCGTCCTGGCCGCGACATGAAGGCGCGGGATGTCACGCCGTCCAATCTGGTTCCCGGCAGCTTCATGAATCCGGAACTGTCGCCCGACGCGACGAAGATACTGTTCTCGTACGCCGGGGTTGAGCAGGAGCCGTCCGGAACGTACACCGGCGATCCCGATGACGAATGGCGGCGGTTCTGCTCCGACGAGCGCATGGACATACACTACAACATCTACGAGTCGCCTGTCGACGGGGGTGAGGCGCGCCGGCTTACCGATGACGGTTTCGACGACATGTTCCCGATATACCTGCCCGACGGCGATATCCTGTTCTCGTCGACGCGCCGTGGCGGCTACCATCGTTGCGGAATGGGCCCCTGCCCGGTGTTCACGATGTCCAGAATGGGGCCGGACGGGGAGAATCCGCATTCGATATCCTACCACGAGACCCATGAGTGGACCCCGCAGCTGATGGCGGACGGGCGTCTTCTCTATTCGCGCTGGGACTATGTCGACCGCAACGGGGTTCTTTACCAGCAGCTTTGGACGGCGCGGCCGGACGGCGGCGGAGTCAGGATGTTCTACGGCAACAACACGTGGAATCCGTGCGGCACGTGGGAGGCCCGACCGATACCCGGTTCGACCAAGGTAATGGCGATCGCCGGTCCCCACCACGGAATGGCCGCCGGTTCGGTTATAAGGATCGACACCAACGACGGAATCGACTTCCTCGGGCCGATAACCCGCCTCACCCCCGATACGCGCTTCCCCGAGAGCGAAGAGCCGATCGCGTGCGGGGCGTTGCGCTGCCGCGAGGTCGCCTTCGACTTCGTTCCCCAGGGCTACTGGTATGCCGGGCTTCTCGACGACAACCGCAACCAGGTTCCAACGACGGACGAACTGCGCTGGCCGGGCCACTGCTACAAGGCGCCGTGGCCGATCGACGAAAACCGGTTCCTCGTCTCCTTCTCGTACGATCGCCTGCTCGGAGAACCCGGCGGCAATACGCCGAACCAGTTCGGCATCTACTACTGCGACGCGGAAACCGGCGTGCGCGAGTTGATATACCGCGATCCGCGCCTGTCGTCGGTGTGGGTGCGCCAGATCGCGAAGCGGGAGCTTCCGGCCGCCGCGGCGACCTCAATCGACGCGACGCTCGCGGCCGAGGGCAAGGGAACCTACTTCCTGGCCGACGTGACCGAGGCGTGGCCGGAAAGACTGCCGGCCGACCGTCCGGTGAAGGCGCTCAGGATATTCCACGTGATCAACAAGACGACGCCCAACATCGACAGCCCCAAGGTCGCGATCGGGCTCGGCGCGCTCGGGCGCGAGATTCTCGGAACAGTTCCTGTCGAAGAGGACGGCAGCGCCTATTTCGAGGCTCCGTCGGGAATGCCGCTCTATTTCCAGGCGTTGGACGAGAACATGCGCGCCGTGCAGACAATGCGTTCGATCGTCTATCTGCAGCCGGGCGAGCGCGAGAGCTGCGTCGGGTGCCACGAAGACCGCCGCGGAGCGATGCCGCCGGTGATGAAAACCCTCAAGGCCCAGCTGCGCGAGCCGTCGAAGATCGAGCCGTGCCCGTTTCCGGGCGCCAGGCCGTACAACTACCTCAAGCTGGTCCAGCCGATAATCGACGCGAAGTGCCTCAAATGCCACGACGGCTCGAAGGAGAACCTGCCGGTCCTTACCGGCGAGCAGGAGGGATGGGCGGTGAAATCGTTCAACGCGCTCATCAATCTCGTGCGCTTCTCGAGCTGGAACCAGGAGCCGCGCCACAACGACGAGCCGCTAACCAAGCCGCTTACCTTCGGCGCGCTGGCAAGCCCGCTTTCGCAGCTGCTCGACGACCACCATGGCGTGGAGCTGACCAAAGAGGAGCGTCTGAGGTTCGATACGTGGATGGATGCGAACGGCGCCTGCTGGGGCACTTTCGACTCGGAAAACCAGCGCGACCTTTGATATCGGAATACGACAGGAGAAATCATGACAATCAAGAATATCGCCATTGCCGCCGTCGCGTTTTGCGCCGGATGCGCCAGCGTTCCCGAAGACGCAGGCCGCCCGCATCTGTTCAAGAGTTTCGGCGACGTCGCCAATACGCCCGAGGGTCTCGCGCTCGACAGGGACGGAAACCTGTACCTTTCGGCGATCAACGGCGTGGACCCGTCGTATCCGGGGCATATCTGGAAAATGGATGCGAAGACCGGCGCGTGGTCGATATTCTTCGTCACCCGTACCGACACCTTGAGCGGAAAGTCCTTCCCGCAGGGGATCGTATTCGGCGACGACGGCAATCTCTACTACAGCGAAAACCAGTATTTCGCCGACCGCAACTACGCTTCCACCGTGCGCCGCGTCGTGAACGAGAACGGCGAGGCGAAGAAATGCGAGACGGTGGTCGAGAACGTCATGCTGCCCAACGGCCTGCGCTGGCGCGACGGCGCGCTCTGGTTTTCGGAATCGTTCGCGCACCACGGCGACAGCTACGGCGGCGCGATCTATCACATTCCGGCCGCAGACCTTCGCGCAGACAGGCCGGCGCGGCTGGAAAACAAGGACGAAATGGAGAAAGATCCGTACTTCATCGCATTCGTGCCGGCGAAGCTCGTCTCGCGCGACGGACTCGACCCGCTCGAC
>JAGDAE010000068.1 GCA_017959645.1 Kiritimatiellia bacterium | reverse complement strand
CGACGATCTGCGCAATCTCGGGCTCACGGTGCGGGGCGTCGTGATAACCCGCTACCAGGAGCAGACGGCGGTCAAGCAATTCCGCGCGAAGCTCGAGCGCCGCGGCGTGAGGGTGTATTACCACTACAAGACGGCGGGGTACCCGGCCGACGTGAACACGATCGTCTCCGACATGGGCTACGGCAAGAACGAATACGTAAAGACCGAGAAGCCGATCGTCGTCGTGACCGCGCCGGGGCCGGGTTCGGGCAAGTTCGCGACCTGCCTCACCCAGATCTACCACGAGTATCGCATGGGCAACGTCGCCGGGTATTCGAAGTTCGAGAGCTTCCCGGTCTGGAATCTGCCGTTGGACCATCCGCTCAACATCGCCTACGAGGCGGCCACGATCGACCTGAACGACAAGAACATGATCGACCCGTACCATCTCAACGCGTACGGGGTGGAGACGGTGAACTACAACCGCGACATCGACGCCTATCCGCTGCTGGTGGCGATCTGGCAGAAGATGACGAACGGCCAATGTCCGTACAAATCGCCGACCGACATGGGGGTGAACCGGATCGGCTTCGGGATCATCGACGACGAGGTGGTGCGGTTCGCGTCCAAGCAGGAGGTAATACGCCGGTTTCTGCGCTACCAGTGCCTGTTCGCGGAGGGGGCGACCGACAGGGACTCGGTCGACCGCGCCAAGGCGCTGATGGATTCGCTTTCGCTGAAGACCGAAGATCGCGTGGTTGTCGAGGCGGCGCGGCGCACGGCGGAGGAGGCGCACATCCAGGGCAAGGGCAAGGCGGGCGGAACCATCGTTTCCGGCGCGGCGATACAGCTTCAGGACGGCAGAATCGTGACCGGCAAGAATTCGGACGAGATGCACGCGGCGGCGGCGACGGTCATAAACGCCGTGAAGACGCTCTCTGGGATTCCGGCGCAGATTCCGCTCATCGGGCCGAACATCATCCATTCCATCGCTCATATGAAGCAGGACATTCTCAAGGTCGGCTATACGTCGCTCAATCTCGACGAGGCGCTGATCGGGCTCGCGATTTCGGCGACGGCAAACCCCGCGGCGGCTCTGGCCATGGAGAAGCTGAACGAGCTTCGCGGCTGCGAGGTGCACATGACCCACATGGTTACGCCAGGCGACGAGGCCGGGCTGCGCAGACTCGGATGCAGGTACACGTCCGACCCGTATTACGCGACCAATGCTCTTTTCAACGGAGGACACTGAAGCCAAAATGAGCAACGAGTTCCTGATATTCGACCACGTCACCAAGCGTTTCGGTGCGCTTACGGCCGTCGACGACGTTTCTTTTTCGGTCGCCAAGGGAGAGTTCTTCTCGCTCTTGGGGCCGTCGGGATGCGGAAAGACCACGCTGTTGAGGATGCTTGGCGGATTCGAACGTCCGGACTCGGGGCGCATCTATCTCGAAGGGAAGGACATAACCGATCTGCCTCCGAACCAGCGCCGCATCCACACCGTTTTCCAGAACTACGCGCTGTTTCCGACGATGACGATCTGGGACAATATCGCGTTTTCGCTCAAACTCGCGAAGATGGAGAAGGGTGAGATCGAGGAGAAGGTCGACGACATACTCGAGATGATCCAGATGTCCGAGCATGCGTGGAAGTATCCGAGCCAGCTTTCCGGCGGACAGAAGCAGCGGGTGGCCATAGCGCGCGCGTTGGTCGACCGTCCGCAGGTTCTGCTGCTCGACGAGCCGCTCGCCGCGCTCGATCTCAAGCTTCGCCAGCACATGCTGCTCGAGCTCGACACCATCCACGATCAGGTCGGGATAACGTTTCTGTACGTGACCCACGACCAGGGCGAGGCGATGAGCCTTTCGGACCGTATCGCGGTTCTCAACCGCGGCAAGGTCGAGCAGCTCGACGGGCCTGCGAAGATATACGAGGCGCCGGCGTCGCGCTTCGTCGCCTCGTTCATCGGCGACACCAATTTTCTGTCAGGCGAGATTGTCGCGGTCGACGGCGACTACTGCACCATACAGTGCGAAGGGTTCCCTGCGGTCAAAGCGTTCAACGACAGGAAGATCAAGGTCGGCGACAGCGTCGATCTGTCCGTCCGCCCAGAGAAGATACGCGTGACGCTCGCCCCGCCGCCGCCGGAGAAGGGCGCGTCGATCAACGTGTTCCTTTCTACGGTGAAGGACATCGTGTACCAGGGCGTGTACACGAAGTACTGGATAGAGTCTTCCGGCAAGCGCCTCGCCGCGCTCAAGCCCCATTCGCGATTCCTGCTCGACCAGGAATCGATAACCTGGAACGACGAAGTGTTCGTCTGGTGGCATCCCGACGACGGCTACATGGTAGAGGCGAAATGACGGGCAATCCGCTTAGATCCCGCCGCGCCGAGTGGCTGGTGACGCTGCCTTCGCTGCTGTGGCTGGGGCTGTTCTTCGCCGTGCCGGCGGTTATCGTTCTGGCTTTCACCTTCCACGGCCACACCCCGAACGGCGGCGTTGGGGAATGGAGTCTCGAAACCTGGCGCGAGCTGGTCGATCCGGACTATCCGGCGATCGTCTGGAACACGATACGAATCTCGTTCGAGGTTACGCTCTGGTCGATAGTCCTCGCGTTGCCTTGCGCCTACGCGATCGCGCGGATGAACAGCCGCTGGCGCGCCATCGTCGCCGGCTCGATAATGCTTCCGTTCTGGACCAGTTTCGTCGTGCGCGTCTTCGCATGGAAGACGATGCTCCATCCCGACGGCTGGCTGCAGTCGTGCTACCTTACGTTTCTGCGCGTCAGGGAGTGGATGTTCGGTTGGCTGCCCGGCTCCCTGAAGGGGCTGTTCGTCTGGATGGGTCTGGCGAATTCGGGGCCGGTCGATCCGGCGGCGTCGACGATTCTCGACAGCGAGGCGGCGGTCGTTCTCGTCTCGGTGTATTCGTTCCTTCCTTTCGCGATCATGCCGATCTACACGGCGGCGGAGAAGTTCGATTTCTCGCTGCTCGAGGCGGCGCGCGATCTCGGGGCGAAGAGTTTCTACGCCTTCCGGAAGATATTCATTCCCGGCATCAAGCAGGGGCTCATCTCCGCGATTCTGATGGTGTTCATTCCGGCGATCGGCTCGTACGTGATTCCCCAGATGCTCGGCGGGACCGACTGCGTGCTGATCGGAAACAAGATTTTCATGCGAGCGATACAGAACCGCAACATCCCGCACGCGTCGGCCCTGGCGACGCTCATGGCGGTGTCGGTTCTCATACCGATCGCCTGCGCCATGTGGTGGAAACGGCGGCAGAACGCGCGCGACCGCAAACGCCTCGAGGCGGAAACCGCGCGGCTCATGATAGGAGGGGCGTCGTCGTGAAACGCTCGTTCTTCTCCGTCGCCGTGCTCGGATTGGTCTTGGCGTTCCTCTACATACCGATTCTGCTCGTTTTCGCCTACGGCTTCGTCCCGAACGGGATTTCGATGTCGTTCTTCGGATCGGACGGACGCTTTCTCGGCGTGACCTGGAAATGGTACCGGCAGATATTCACCGGCGGTTTCGCGATCAAGCCGCTGCTCGACAGCTTCTGGCTTTCGATCACGGTCGCCGGGCTGGCGACGCTGATATCGTGCGTGTTCGGCACGACCGCCGCCCTCGCTCTCCACCGCTGGAAGGGGCGCCTTCAGTCGATACACCACACGCTCGTCTACGTTCCGCTGATCATGCCCGACATCCTGATCGGAATCTCGCTGCTGATGCTGTTCGTCGCGGTCAAGGTCGAGTGCGGATTCTGGACGATCCTGATCGCCCACGTGACGTTCTGCGTCTCCTACGTGGTGATGACGATTCTCGCGCGCCTGCAGGATTTCGACGACCGCCTGATCGAGGCGGCGTACGATCTCGGCGCCGGCCCGTGGTACACGTTCTTCAAGGTCGAGCTGCCGCTGCTGCTGCCCGGCATCGTCGCCGGCGGGCTTCTCGCGTTCACGCTCTCGATCGACGACGTCGTGATAACCTCTTTCGTCAACGGCGCCGGAACCAACACCTTCCCGACCTACGTCTCGTCGATGACCAAGCATTCGAAGAACCTTCCGGCCGTGTTCGCGCTTTCGACGCTGATGCTGATTTTCACTTGTGCGCTCGTAGGGGTTTCGAAGACCCTGACCGGCAAAAACCAGACAAAACAGAAAGGAAAATGAAGATGACCACGATCAAGTCCACCGTTCCCCTGGGAGCAATCGCCGCCTCCGCGCTGATCATGTGCGGATGCGCCAAAAAGCCGGAGCTGCACATCTATACGTGGAGCGACTATATCGCGCCTGAAGTGATACAGGGCTTCGAAGAGAAGAACGGGTGCCGCATCGTGGTCGACACCTTCGATTCCAACGAAGCGATGTACGCCAAGCTCAAGGCGGGCGGAACCGGCTACGACATCATCATGCCCAGCTCCTACCAGATCGCCACCATGGCGAACGAAGGCATGCTCAAGGAGCTCGACCACTCGAAGATGCCCAACGTCCGCAAGAACTTCGACAAGGCGTTCGTCGGCCAGATCCTCGACCCGTCGTTCAGGTACTCCGTTCCCTATGCCGTTACCTACACCGGCCTCGGCTACATAAAGGACAAGATTCCCGAGGGTGCGGACGTCGAAAGCTGGTCGATCCTCTCCAATCCCGCGTTCAAGTCCCGCGTGTCGCTGCTCGACGACATCCGCGAAGTCATCGGCGCCGGCTTGATGTCGCTCGGCTATTCGGTCAATTCGGCCGATCCCAAAGAGATCGACGCCGCGGTCGAGCAGGTGCTCAAATGGCGCGAAAACGTCCGCAAATTCGACGGCGAGAGCTACAAGAACGAGATCGCCAACGGCTCGACCTATGTCGGCCACGGCTATTCGACCGACATTATCCAGGTCATCTGCGGCGACGAGGAGGAAGGGATGGATCCTCGCGACGACATCGGTTTCGCCCTGCCCAGGGAAGGCTTTTCGATCGCCTTCGACGAGATGGTCGTCGCCGCCGACGCGCCGATGGCCGACCTCGCCTACGCCTTCATCGACTACATCTACGACGGCGAGGTCGCGAAGGCGAACATGGAGTACATATGCGGACCCAACCCCGTCAAGCCCGGCATCGACATGCTCGACGAGGACTACCGCAATCTCATAATTCCCAGCGCCGACGTCCTCAAGTACGGCCAGCTTCTCAAGGGTTTCGATTCGCAACCCGAGGTTCAGGCGCTCTACAACAAGGCGTGGGACCGCATCAAAGCGACCGTGGCCAGGTAAAACGGCTGCCCGGGTGAAGCTCGAGAACATACGGAACTTCTGCATCATCGCCCATGTCGACCATGGGAAGACGACGCTTTCGGACCGCATTCTCGAGCTTACCCACGCCATTTCGCAGCGAGAGCTCAAGGAGCAGACGCTCGACGCGATGGATCTCGAGCGCGAGCGCGGGATAACGATAAAATCCCACCCGGTCTCGATGCGCTACACCGCGAAGGACGGCAAGACCTATCTGTTCAATCTGCTCGATACGCCAGGCCATGTCGACTTCGCCTACGAGGTAAGCCGTTCGATGGGCGCGTGCGAGGGCGCGCTGCTCGTCGTCGACGCCGCCCAGGGCGTCGAGGCCCAGACCGTCGCGAACACCTATTTCGCGCAGGATGCCAGACTCGAAATCGTCCCCGTCCTCAACAAGGTCGACCTGCCTGGCGCGGACATAGCCGAGGTCAGCCGCGAGATCGAGGACATTCTCGCGATACCGATGGACGATCCGCTTCTCGTCTCGGCGAAGACCGGCATGGGCGGCCCGGAGGTGCTTGAGGCGATCGTGAACCGCATCCCGCCGCCTGAGACGAAGGGCGTCGACGCGCCCCTGAGGGCGCTGGTAT
>JAGDAE010000067.1 GCA_017959645.1 Kiritimatiellia bacterium | reverse complement strand
CGGTTGATCCACCCATACTGCACGCCGCCGAGATCGCCGGCGTTGTTCAGAAGCCCCGCCTGCACGCCAATCGAATGGGAGCCCGATTCCCCGTTTCCGTTCCAGTTCACAAGTCCAACCTGCACGCCGAAGAGCCGTCCGTCGACGATATTGACGCCGCCGACCGCAAGGCCGGAGAAATCGCCGTCGCAATGTCCGGCGATGCCGAGGTCGAGCCCTTTCATGTTGCGGCAACCGCCGTAGACCAGCGAGATTCTGACGCCGCCTACGTCGCGCCCGCCATCCGGCAGTTGCACCGGCTGCAGCAGCGACAGCATGAAAGGCGTCGAGCCGGCCGTCGCGCGGAAAACCGCCGATACTGCAGCAAAAACGGCGAAAGCGGTTCTAGCGCCCATTTCGCTTCCCCCATACCCAAAAAAGAGAAGATTCGCCGGCCGCCCCGATGCGATCGAGGTCGGCAATTCCTTCGCAAAGCCGCTCGGACGAAAGCTCCCCGTCTTTCGCCTCGACGAGATCGGCGGCAAAAAGCCCGCCTTCGAGCGGCGAGATCGCCAGCAACGCGGCCGCACCGTCCGATTTCGGCACTATGCCCGCGCGGCAGCGGCCGACGGAACCGATTTTCCTGTAGCCGCCCTCCCTTATTCTTTCGTAGAGCGAAACGCCGCGCGAACCGCAATCGACCGCAAGATCTCCAAGCCCGTCGCCGGTGAAGTCGCACATCGCGACCGGCAAGCCGCCAGGAGAATCCGCCTCGCCCCTGATTTCGGCCGGGAGATCGGCGAGTGTCATCTTCATGCCGCGGATTTTGCGTTCGCGGTATGCGGCGGCGATCGCCTGACCGAAGACGTCCCCGGCGAGATATCCGCGCGCGGCGAGATTCGAGACCGCGACATCGAGAATCTGGAGCGGCGCCGGAAAGTTGACGCTGCAGATCGCCGGAATCGAAATGTCGGACGGCCCCGCCACCGCGAAACAGCCGATATCAACCCTGCCTGCGGCGGCGAAACCCGACATCTCGACATCGACCTCGTCGCCGGCGTCGCCGACACCCCGTATCTCGACCTTCCCGCCGCCGTCCGAAAGCGTCCTCCATGCCGGACGCGCATATCTTACCGTCGCCGCCTTCATGCGGAACACGATTCTTCCGGCGAAACCGGTGACCGAGAATGCGTAGGCGTCGGTTTCGGGAGCTGTCGCCACCGCCGGACAGTCGAGCACGGTAAAGACCGGCGGCGGCGTTATGCAGTCGTCCATGGCGGCAGCGAGCTCCATAAGCCGCCGTTCGTCGATATCGGAGGCGGAGATCAGGGGAGCGTGGGTCGCTCCGCTCATGTAGGATTCGTCGTCTGTCGCCGTCTTTTTCGCCCTTCTCATCAGCGTAAGCGCGGTCAGCCAGGTCGTGCCGTCTTCGTTCGCGTCGCGCCTGACGGCCGCCGGCAAAGCGCGAATCGCCCCGGCCGCCATCCTCGCAAGCGCGATTCCTTCGATTTCGCCCCCGGAGTGCGCGAGATGCCACGATTCGTTGGCCGTCATGCCGGCGGCGTCTTCTCCGGCCGCGCGTATGCCGAGCGCATTCTTCGCCATCAGCCCCGCAGGACCGAACCGCGAACGGTCGGAAAAACGCACAATGAGCGGAAGCCTGCCGCCGGTCCTTGCGTCGAAAAGGGCGCATACGCGGCCGCCGGAATCGACGGCAACGGCGTTCTCGGGCGGACGCGAACGGCCGCCGGTTGCATCGAAACAGAATACGCTGTCGCTTTCGGCGTTCGCGACCACCGCGCACTCGCCGTAAAGCGCGGATTCCCCGATTGTGTCGTCGCCGAGCGCAAGCCGGCCGAGGACGATTTTCGCGTCCATCTTGCCGTAGCGTCCGGCAAAGACGCACAATGCAACGATCGCGATTGCGGACGCCAGCACCAGCTTGGCCTTCATTTCTTTTTCCCCCCGGTCTCGACCATCGCCGCCAGAACGATCAGCAAGGTTCCCGTCCACTGCAGAAACGTCGCCCGCTCGCCAAGAAAAACGAGAGCCAGCGCGACCGCCACGACCGGCGTGAAATACGCGCTCACCCCGAGAACGGACATCGAAACGTATTTCTGGGCGGCATTCCACGTCCAGAACGGCAAGAGCGTCGAGACCAGCCCCAGCATCGCCACCATGAACCATTCGCCGGCCGTCGACGGCCATGCGCCGTCGGCGAACGGCAGACACAGTCCGATCGCCAAAGTTCCGAAAATGATGGTCCATGTGGTGAACACCGACGACCCCAGCCGCGCGATCAGACCGCGTCCGCAAACCGTGTAGACGCCCCAGGTCGCCGCCGCCAGCATCACATACACGTCGCCGGCCGTATACGCCTCGAGCGCGATGCCGTCCGTATTCACGATTCCGATGACCAGCAGCACTCCGAGAAAGCCGAAGAACAGTCCGGCAAGTTCGCGCGGTCCGATATGCAGCGCCTTGAGCGCGGCGACGGCGAAGATGAACAGCGGAGCCAGAGCGTCGGCCATCGAAGCGTTCGCGGCGCTTACCCTCGCGCATCCCATGAACACACACCACGCCATCAGACTCGTGCCGACCGGCCCCAGCCACGCCATCGCCGCAAAATCCGCAACCGACGGCGAAAACAGCTTTCGCCTGCCGTCTCTCGTTGAAAGCGCAATCGCGAGCATCACCGAGCCGGAGACCAGAAAGCGCAGAAAAGCCAGCACCTCCGCCGAAATACCGTGCCGCTCCCCCGCCAGCGCCGAACCGAACACGAATGTGGACGCGAACCCAGTCACCGAAAGCGCGGTAAGGACGGCGCCGGCGGCGATTCTCCGCAGCGGGCAAAGCGATATTCCCAGTTCTGCGAGCGGCTTGGTCACGAATTCACGCTCCTTCGCGCGAGGATGCGGCAGAGTGAGATCGGGTTCGTCAAGCCGCATTCCGCCGAAATCGACGAGATCTATGTCGATTGTGCGCGGTCCGTTCGCGACTTCCCTGACCCGTCCGAGCGAATCTTCGATCTTGTGCATCAGACGCGAAAATCCGTGCGCATCGAGTCCGGTTTCGAACACCGCGACCTGGTTGAGGAATTTCAGCGACGAGTACCGTTCGGGCACGCCTACCGGCTCGGTCTCGATAACGCGGCTCGCTTTCACAAGCCGCGTATCGGGGAGCGCCGAAAGCGCATCGAGCGCATCGGCGAGATGCTTCCCGCGATCGCCGAGGTTGGAACCCAGCGAAACGATCGCCCTCATTCCGCGCGCTCCTCGAGCTCGGCCCAACGCTCCACCTTCGAGTCCAGTTCCGCTTGCAGCGCGGGGACGCGCGCGAAGTCGTCCCTGTTTTCGCGCGGATCGGACGCGAGAATTCCGGAGATCTCGCGCTCGAGCGCATCGATCTCGTCAGGCAGCGTCTCGAGTTCGCGTTTTTCGTTGTAGGAAAGGCGTCCGTCCCTGGCTTTCGGCGGCGGCCGGCCCGGCGCCGGCGCCGGGCCGTTCTCCCGGCCGCGTTTCGGGCGCTGTCTGAGATAGTCTTCGTATCCGCCCGGATAGCATCCCACCTTCCCGTCGCCCTCAAGCGCGAACGTGGACGTCACGACATTGTCCAGAAACTCGCGGTCGTGGCTAACCAGAAGCAGCGTTCCGCCGTACGCCGCCAGCTGCTCTTCGAGAAGTTCCAGCGTCTCGACGTCGAGATCGTTGGTCGGCTCGTCCATCACCAGCAGATTGGACGGTTTCATGAAAAGCCGCGCGAGCATCAGCCGCGCGCGTTCGCCGCCCGACAGCGCCCTCACCGGCGTCCGTGCGCGTTCGGGGGTGAAAAGGAAATCGGCCAAATACGAATAGACGTGCTTCTTCACGCCGCCAACCGTTATCTCGTCGCGGTCGGGCGCGAGATTTTCGGCGACGGTGAGCGACGGATCCATCTCGCTGCGCAACTGGTCGAAAAACGCGATTTCGACGCCGGTCCCGAGCGAGATCTTTCCCGACGTCGGCTTGAGCCGTCCGGTTATCAGATTGAGCAGCGTGGTCTTTCCCGCGCCGTTGCCGCCGAGAATGCCGATGCGCTCGCCGCGCAGGATGTCTGCGGTGAAATCCCTTATCACCGGCCTGTCGCCGTACGCAAAGCCGACGTTCTCGATTTTCGCCACCCTGACCCCTCCCGGTGCCGCGGCGTCGATTCGTATCGACGCGGTTCCCGCCGCAGAACGGCGGGCGGCGAATTCGGCGCGCAGTTTTTCGAGCGCCGCGACCCGTCCTTCGTTGCGGGTGGTTCTCGCCTTGACGCCCTTGCGTATCCACGCCTCCTCGCGTACGAGCCGCTTCGACTTGCGCGCCCAGTACGTCTCTTCGTCGGCCATGAGTTCCGCCTTGCGCTTCAGAAACGTCGCATAATCGCACTCCCATCCCGAAAGCTCCCCGCGGTCGAGATCGTATATCTTCTCCGCCACCCGCCGCAGAAACCTCCGGTCGTGGGTGACGATGACGACCGCCGTCTCCCTCGCCCGCCGCAATGCCGCCTCGAGACGGTCGATCGCCTCGATGTCGAGATGGTTCGTCGGCTCGTCCAGCAACAGCAGATCGGGCTTGCGCAAAAGCGCCTCCTCGAGAATCTTCCGCCGCCGTCCGCCGCCGGAAAGCGCATTGAACGCCGCGTCGTCCGGGCGGTCGGCCGGCACCTCCTGCGAAACGTAGACCGTCTTCAGCCCGGGCGCTCTCACAATCTCGCCGCCGTCGGGCTCGAGTTCGCCGGCCATCACCTTCAGAAGCGTCGACTTGCCCTCGCCGTTGCGCCCGGTCAGCGCGGCGCGGAGACCCTTTTCTATCGAAAGGGAAACGCCGTCCAGAACCGCAGGACCGCCGAACGCCAGCGAAACGTCCTTCAACGACAGCAGAAAATCGCTCATCGGGGGATATCCATGTTTCCGCGGCCGCTACCGCCGGTCTTCCGGCCATTCGATGCGGTCGGCCAGCAACGAAAGTATCGTTTCGTCCTTCAGCGAGCTGTCGCGCTGGCGGTACGCCTCCTCGATCGCCTCGATGTTCCGATACGCCTTCGCCCGGTCGAGGCTGCCGTCGACCATCCATTGCCGCGCAAACGAAAGCAGCGTGCGGTAGAAAGCCTTCCGCGTCGCCGTTTCGTCGTCCGCCTCCGCGATCACCGCTTCGAGAATCTCGTTCATCCGCCGTCCCGCCGCTGCTTTCGCCCATGCCCCGTCGATTCCGCGCGCGCCGAAAATCTCCGCCAGCTCCCCGTACGCGCCGTCGCCCAGAATCT
>JAGDAE010000066.1 GCA_017959645.1 Kiritimatiellia bacterium | reverse complement strand
GACGGTTCGAGCGGAGACGACGACGCGCTCGCGCCGGAACGCGTCCGGCGGTGGCGCGACCCGAGAGGCGCGTACGTCCATGCGATGCAGGAACTGCTCTGGGGCGACATGCACTGGCGGATCTCCGGCATCTCGAGCGACGGGGCGCTCTCGCTCGAAGGCGGATGGCAGAACAACCGCCCGACCGCGAGGCATCCGGTATACAGGTACGTCGAGAACGTGCGCGAGGAGCTGGACGCGCCCGGGGAATGGTTCTACGACGCCGCGGCCGGGAAGCTCTACGCGATTCCGCTCGAAGGGACGGATCTTCGCCGCGCCGAGATAGAGACGGTGGTTTTGCGCAAGCTGCTCGAGATCGCCGGCGAGCCGGGCGGGAGGCTGGCCGCGGGCGTGAGGGTGCGCAACGTGACGTTCCGGCACGCGGCGCGCACGTTCATGGATACGCGCGAGCGCATACTGCGCAGCGACTGGGCGCTGTACCGCGGGGCGGCGGTCGAGATACGCAACGCGCGCGGTTGCGTTTTCGAGAATTGCCGGTTCGAATCGCTCGGGGGCAACGCGATGATCTTCGACGGCCGCTGCGCCGACTGCCGTGTCGAGGGGTGCGCGTTCACGGAGACCGGCGCGAGCGGAATACTCTTCCTCGGCGCCTGCGACGCGGTAAGAGTGCCGATCTTCGACTACGCCCAGACGGCGGAGATGGCGACGGTCGACCGCACGCCGGGACCGGCGAACGACAACTATCCGCGCGACTGCACGGTCGACGACTGCCTTTTTTACCGCACGGGACGCGAGGAGAAGCAGTCGGCGGGAATCTCGATCGACATAGCCGCGCGCATAACGGTAAGGAACTGCACGATTGCCTTCGTGCCGCGCGCCGGAATCAACATCGGCGACGGCGCTTTCGGCGGACATCTCATAGAGGGGTGCGACGTCTTCGACACCGTTCTCGAAACCGGCGACCACGGTGCGTTCAACAGCTGGGGACGAGATCGCTGGTGGTCGGCGTCGCTCGAATTCGACGACGCCACGATGGACGAGCGCCCGGAGCTCCTTCGTGCCGATATGCTCAAGCGCAACACGCTGCGCGCAAACCGCTGGCGCTGCAACTACGGGTGGGACATCGACCTCGACGACGGCAGCAGCTTCTACACGATCGAGGACAACGTCTGCCTCGCGGGCGGAATCAAGCTCCGGGAAGGGTTCGGACGCGTCGTGCGCGGCAACTGGTGCCTGAACAACGGGCTTCATCCGCATTGTTGGCTGAAGGATTCCGGCGACGTGGTAACCAACAACGTCTTCTTCGCGCCGTTCGCCCCGGTCTGGCACGGGCCGTGGCGCGGACTTCTCACCGCGCCGAACAAATACGTCATGCCCGGCGAGGAGGAGTCCTATCCGCAGCCGGAGCGCGAGTTCGGCGTAAGGTCGGCGCGCATGCGCAAGCTTCGCCATTCGCTGTTTTCCGGCCCTGAAATACCCGAAGCGCGCTCGCGCGTCGGCGGGCCGGTCGCCGAAGAGCCCGAAAGAAGGGAAGCGGGCGGCATGACGTGGCGCCGCTTCAACGGTCCGCTCGAATATTCGGCCTACGGGGTGCGGGCGGATTTCGAGGGGTGGGTTCTCGAGAGCGGCGCAGTCGAACCGTTCAAGGACGGCGATCTCGTCCAGGGCGCGCTACCGCCGGACGGCTCCCGGTTCCCGGTTTCGGCCATCCGCAACCAGACCGGGGTCGAGCTCGGGCGGTAGCCGCCTGCGCGCCGCGCTTTTCTCCGCCCACACGGGCGGACAAATATGGTATAATGTGCGCGATTATCACAACGGAGCATAGACAAGATGGCAACGAAAGACAGCAAAAAGCCCGCGACAACCGGCAATACCGCGCTTGACGCGGTGATGAGCCAGATACGCAAGGAATTCGGCGACATGGCAATCATGCGTCTCGGCGACCAGGAGACGCAAGACGTCCCCGTCATCCCGACCGGCGCTCTTTCGCTCGATCTCGCGCTCGGAGTCGGCGGGCTTCCGCGCGGGCGCATCGTCGAGTGCTACGGCCACGAATCGTCCGGCAAGACCACGATCGCGCTTCACGTCGTCGCCAACGCCCAGAAGGCGGGCGGAATCGCCGCGTTCATCGACGCCGAGCACGCGCTCGACCCGTCGTATGCGAAACGCATCGGCGTCGATCTCGACAATCTCATCGTCGCCCAGCCGAACAGCGGCGAAGAGGCGCTGACGATATGCGAGCAGTTGGTGAAGTCCGGCGCTCTCGACGTGGTCGTCGTCGATTCGGTTGCCGCGCTGACGCCGCAGGCCGAGATAGACGGGGCGATGGGCGACAGCCACATGGGCCTTCAGGCGCGGCTCATGTCGCAGGCGATGAGAAAGCTCACCGCGCTCATCTCCCAGACCAAGACACTGCTCATCTTCACCAATCAGATACGCGACAAGATCGGGGTTATGTTCGGCAACCCCGAGACGACGCCGGGCGGCAAGGCGCTGAAGTTCTACGCCTCCTGCCGTCTGCAGGTGGCGCGGATCGGGCAGATCAAAGACACCGCCAACATGATCGTCGGCAACCGCACGCGCGTAAAGGTCGTGAAGAACAAAGTCGCGCCGCCGTTCACCGAAGCCGAGTTCGACATCCTCTACACCTGCGGAATCTCCTACGAGGGCAGCGTGCTCGACGCCGCGGCCGCGCGCGGGGTCATCGAAAAGCATGGCAGCTGGTATTCGTTCGACGGCGAACAGCTCGCGCAGGGGCAGCTCGCGACAGTGGCCTATCTCAAGGAGCATCCGGAAACCACGGCCAAGATCGTCGAGCGCGTGAAAACGGCGCCGCTGCTGCCGGTTTCGGCGAAATCGGCGGCCGCCCGCTGATGAGGGCGGTCGTCGTCCTCAGCGGCGGACAGGATTCCGCCACCGCGCTCGCGCTCGCCGTCAGACGGCACGGCGCAAGGAACGTTGCCGCGATCACTTTCGCCTACGGGCAGCGCCACGCGACAGAGACGAAATTCGCCAGGCGGCTCGCCGGAAGGTTCGGCATCGCCGAGTGGAAGAAGATCGACCTCGGCTTCTACCGGCAGATAACCGACAACGCGCTCATGAATCCGGAGCGGGAAATCGTCCGAGAAAAAGGCGCGAAGTGTCCGACAACCGTGGTCGAGGGGCGCAACGCGATATTCCTGCAGATCGCGGCGGTCTGGGCCAAGTCGCTCGGCGCGAAGGAAGTGTGGACCGGGGTGGGCGAAGCGGACTATTCGGGCTATCCCGACTGCCGCGAAGCCTTCGTGAAGGCCGAACAGCGCGCGATACGGCTCGCGCTGGACTGGCCGATCAGGATCGTCACGCCGTTCATGCACATGCGCAAGGCGGAGGAATGGGTGCTTGCGGACGAACTTGGCATTCTCGAAACGATCGAAAACGAAACCGTGACGTGCTACGAGGGAATTCCCGGCAGGGGATGCGGCAAATGCCCCGCCTGCGTCCTGCGCAACCGCGCCTTCGCCGAGTTCCGCGCGAACGCCGCAAGGGGCGAGGGCGGCAAAAGGAAACGGATTTCCTCTCCCCGCGAGCGGCAAATATGATATAATACATCCTATGAAATACACCAACGAACAGCTTCAACTTGCGGCGAATACCGTCCGCTGCCTGTGCGCGGACATGATAGAAAAGGCGAACTCGGGGCATCCTGGCGCGGCGATGGGCATGGCCGATCTCGCCGTTTCGCTGTGGCTGAAACATCTGGAGATAGATCCAAAAAATCCCGGTTGGGCGGGACGCGACAGGCTGGTTTTCTCGGGCGGGCACGCTTCCGCGCTCGTCTACGCGCTTTTCCATCTCGCCGGGGTGGGCGCTCTTTCGCTCGACGAGCTGATGACTTTCCGCCAGCTCGACAGCCGTTGCGCGGGCCATCCCGAGCGCGGACTCACGCCCGGCGTCGACGTGACGACCGGTCCGCTCGGGCAGGGCGTCGCGATGGGTGTCGGTCTCGCGCTCGCGGCCAAGATGGGTTCGCGCGCCAACCGCACGTGGGTGTTCTGCGGCGACGGAGACATGGAGGAGGGAATCTCCCACGAGGCGGCGTCGTTCGCTGGCAACCTCAAGCTCGCTGGGCTCAAGATGATCTACGATTCCAACGGGATCCAGATCGAAGGGCGCGTGAGCGACACCAACGGCGACGACGTGAAGAAGCGCTTCCAGAGCTATGGATGGAAGGTTTTCGAGTGCGACGGCCACGATTTCGATTCGATCGACAAGGCGCTGCGTAAGGCGGCGAAGACCGACGACGCGCCGGTTCTCGTCGTCGCGACGACGACGATCGGCAAGGGCGCCCCGAACAAGGCCGGTTCGCACGGCGTCCATGGCGCGCCGCTCGGAGCGGAAGAGCTGGCGGCGACGAAAAAGGCGCTCGGGTTCGATCCGGAAAAGAGTTTCTCCGTTCCTGACGAGGTCTACGCGCTTTTCGCCTCTCGCGCGGCGAAATGCCACCGGCTCAGAAACCGCGACGTCAAGGCGAACGGCGACGGCAAGCTCGCGCTGCCGCCGCTCGAGACGCTGCTCGCGGCTTTGCCCAAGTTCGGCCCGGACAAGCCGGTCGCTACGCGCAACGCCAACGGCGAGGTCATGAACGCGCTCGCGAAGGTCGTGCCGAATCTCGTCGGCGGTAGCGCCGATCTGGAGCCGTCGAACAAGACCGGACTGAAAGAGTCGGGGTGGATTTCGAAGGGCGATTTCTCCGGGCGCAACTTCCACTGGGGGGTGCGCGAGCTGGCGATGACGGCGATGGTCAACGGCATAACCGCCTACGGCGGTCTTCGCGCCTACGGTGCCACGTTCTTCGTGTTCAGCGACTATTGCAGGCCGGCGATACGCCTCGCGGCGCTGATGGAGCTGCCGTCGATCTTCGTCTTCTCCCACGACAGCTTCTATGTCGGCGAGGACGGCCCGACCCACGAGCCGGTCGAACAGCTCGCGGCGATGCGCACGATGCCCAACGTCGTGTCGTGGCGCCCGGCCGACGCGAATGAGACCGGCTACTGCTGGATCGAGATGCTCCGCAACGAGCAAGGCCCGAGCTGCATAATGACCACGCGCCAGAACCTGCCGATTCTCGAGGGGACGAGCTACGAGGGCGTTTCGAGGGGGGCGTACACGATCTACGAAGACCGGCGGATGGGCGAGACGATACTTTTCATCGCGACCGGCAGCGAGGTGTCGCTCGCGATTGAGGCGGCGAAGATGCTCGCCGCCGAGGGCAAACCGGTGCGCGTAGTATCGATGCCGTCGATGGAGAGATTCCTGGCGCAGCCGTGCGAATACCGCGAATCGGTGATTCCCGGCTCGATGACGCGGCGCGTGATCGTCGAGGCGGGCACGCGTTTCGGCTGGGACCGCTTCCGGCTCGACTACAAGACGACCGCGTTCGTCACGCTCGACCATTTCGGCGCGTCGGGTCCGTACAAGGCGCTGGCAAAGAAGTTCGGGTTCACCGCCGAGCATGTTTACGAAGTCGCGAAGACGGTGACGTTCTGACGGGGCGCCGGTGGCTGCGGGGGCGACAGTCGTAGATGTGAAAGACCGGCTCGCCGCCGAGTCTCTCGGCGGCCGGTATGCGAAAGCGCTCGGGTTTCTGCGCGAGCGCGATTTCGCATCGCTCGCTCCGGGCAGATACGAGATCGACGGCGAGATGGTTTTCGCGATCGTCTCGGACAACGATTTGAAAGATGCGGGCGCGATGCAGCGTCCGGAATTCCACCGACGCTACGCCGACATACACGCGCCGATCTCCGGCGAGGAGCTGTTCGGCCTGCCGGAGCTGCCGGAAAGCGTGGCGAAGGGGCCGTTCGACGAAGAGAAGGATATCGCGTTCTTCGACGCGGAGTGTCCGCTCGCGGCGGTGAAGCCCGGCGAGGCGCTTATCGTCCCGCCGCTGGTCGCCCACGCGCCGTGCCTGTCGCGCGAACGCGGCAGACGCCTCAGAAAGGCAATCGTCAAAGTCCTCTTCCAGCTGGCGGTTTTCGCGTTCGCGCATTTCGCCGGTTGCCGCAGCGCGGGCGACTACCGCGCCGAGGCCGACGAGACGGAGAAGCGCTATCTCGCCGCCGCCCAGCTTGCCGCGCTCGGAAAGACCGAAGAGATCGAGATCGAAACGCCGGCCGACACGCTGCGCCGCCGCCTGATGCTCGACCAGAACCTGCTCGCGAACGATCCGGCATCGTTCGGCATACGCGACATCCCCGCGAACCTCTACTGGCGCGGCGAGGAAAGGCTGCTCGAGGGAGGGGAGGATCCGTCGCTTTCGGTGTGGGGCGGGGGAACCAACGCGCTGGAGATCGGGCTCGTCGACGCGGTCAGGATAGCCGCCCACAACTCGATGGAATACAAGACGAAGAAGGATTCGCTTTTCCGCACTGCGCTGGCGATGGATCTCGAGGATGACACGTTCAGGAACATCTTCGCGAGCACTCTTTCGTCGAAAGGCAACGTCTGGTATGACGAGAACGAAAGGGACGGCTTCGCCGACCACGCCGCGAGCCACGTCGAGGCGGCGGAGCTTTCGGTCTCGCGCAAGTTCCGCAACGGCATACGCCTGACCGGGTCGATAATGGCCAATCTCGCCGGGATGCTGACCGGCGACCGGCGAACCGCGTGGGGATCGTCGGCGGATCTGTCGATTTCGATTCCGCTCCTGCGCGGCTCCGGCACGCTGGTGAACACCGAGTCGCTCACGCAGGCGCAGCGTTCGTTCGTCTATGAGGTTCGCGCGTTCGAGCAGTACAAGCGCGAGTTCATCTGCGAGATCGAGTCGGCGTATCTCGCGCTCGTACTCGCCAAGCGCCAGCAGCAGAACCAGGACGAGGCGTTCAGGCGGGTGATACGCTCGACGCGCCGCTCGTACAGGATGGCCGAGGCCAGCCGCATGTCGCAGTCGCAGTTCGATCAGGCCCACCAGAGCGAACTCAGCTCGAAGGCGAGATGGATCGCCTCTTGCCAGAGCTACGAATCTACGAAAGACTCCTTCAAGCTCGCGCTCGGCCTGCCGCCTGACGCGAAAATCGAGCCGCGCGATTCGGATCTGGCCGAACTCGAGGAATACATCGGCAGATACGCGAAGCTCGAACTCGGTCCGTACGACATGGGCGAGGGTGGCGAGATCGCGCTCGACCCGCCGGACTCCGTCGACGACGGCGAAATGAAATCGCGCACCGACATCGCGATCGCGATCGCGTTCACCAACCGGCTGGATTTTCTTTCGTACCGCGACCGCATCGAGGACGCCCAGCGCAAACTGCTGGTCGCCGAGGACGCGCTGCGCGCGGAGGTGACGATCGGGACGTCGGTTTCGAATTTCGCCGATCCGGCCGAACCGTCGATGCGGCGCGAGGGCAGGTCGCACGGCAGGGTGCACCCTCGAGAATGGTCGGCCAATCCGGTTCTCACGGTCGACCTGCCGATCGAGCGGCGCGCCGAGCGCAACGCCTACCGCAACGCGCTGATCGCGGTCGAGGCGGCGTTCAGGTATTACCAGAGCCAGGAGGACCGGCTGAAGAACACGAGACGATCGGACATGCGCACGATGAACCGCACGAAGGACGATCTCCAGATACAGTACGTCGCGATGAACCTCGCCGAGCGCCGCGTGCGCAACCAGGAGATTCTGCTGCAGGCCGGGCGCGCCGACATGACGGTCATGCTCGAGGCGCAGGACTCGCTCGTCTCGGCGAAGAACTCGCTGTACGCGGCGATGATCGCGTACAAGAACCAGGAGCTCGCCCTGCAGCGCGATCTCGGGCTGCTCGACGTCTCGGCCGGCGGTGCCTGGCGCGAAGCCGATCTGATCGGGCTGGGGGTTTTGCCGACGGCAAACGGGGAGGAGACAAAGTGAAGACGAAAAAGGTCTGGATTTTTCTGGCGGCGGCTGTGGCCGTCGTTGCTCTGGCGACGATGTTCGGCGGCGGCGAAAAAGACGCCAGAGAGTCCGGTTCGCTGTACGCGACCGCGAAAGAGGGGCCGCTTGTGATCAATATCGAGGAGTACGGCGAGATAATCCCGAGCGAGCAGATCGTGATCAAAAACGAGGTGCAGGGCCGCAGCCAGATAATCTCGCTCGTCCCCGAGGGGACGCTGGCGAAGAAAGGCGACCTGCTAGTCCAGCTCGACGTGTCGGCGAAGATCGACGAGCGCGACAGCCAGGAGATCGTGCTCCAGAACGCCGAATCGAATCTCGAGGTCGCGCGCGAGGCGCTCGAGATACAGAAAAACCAGTCCGAGAGCGACGTCGAGCTCGCCGAGCAGAACTATATCTTCGCCAAAGAGGATCTCGACAAGTACGAGCAGGGGGAATATCCGACCAAGCTGATCGAGCAGAAAGGCCAGCTCGCGCTCAAGGAGCAGCAGGTCAAGCAGGCGAAGGACAAGTACGAGTGGTCGAAGAAACTGTTCGAGGAGAACTTCATCTCCGAGACCGAGCTCGAAGGCGACGAGCTGAGCTGGAAGTCGTCGCAGCTTTCGCTCGAGACCGCCCAGCGCGAACTCGAGCTGCTCGAGACCTACACCCACCGCCGAGAGCTCGCCAAATACCGCAGCGACGTGAAACAGTACGGGATGGCGTTCGAGCGCGCGAAGAAAAAGGCGGCGTCGGCGATCGCCCAGGCCGAGAGCAACCTCAGGGCGAAAGAGAGCGAGTACAAGAAGCAGAAACAGCGGCTCGAGAAGATCGTCGACCAGATCGAAAAGGCCGAGATACGCGCCCCGCGCGATGGGCAGGTAGTCTTCGCCAACACGCGCGGCGGACGCGAACCGCTGCAGGAGGGACAGGAGGTCTGGGAGCGGCAGGAGCTCATACGCTTGCCGACGGCGGACACGTTCTCGGCTAGAATCAGCATCCACGAAGCTTCGCTGAAGAACGTTGCGACCGGGATGCCGGTCAGAGTGCGCTGCGATGCGATTCCGAACCGGGTGTTCGTCGGTGTCATCACCAAGATTGCCCCGATGCCGGACGGCGAACGGCGCTGGATGAATCCCGATCTCAAAGAATACCCGTCGGAGATTCTGATCACCGGGGATTCTGCCGGGCTGAAGAACGGAATGGGATGCAAGGCCGAGATCATCATCGACCAGTACGAGAGCGCTATCTACATTCCGGTGCAATGCGTGGTTCGCATCGCCGGAAAGACCTACGTGTGGAAGAAGACCGCCACCGGCGACGAAAAGACCGAGGTCGAGGTCGGGCTGGACAACAACCGCTTCATCAGGATTCTTTCCGGCGTTTCCGCCGGCGACGAGGTCATGCTTTCGCCGCCGCTTAGCGAGTCCGCCACCACCGCCGAGGAGGAGACGGTGAAGACGCCGGAATCAGGCGAAGCCGAAGACGGAGAGCCGCCGCAGACGGAGCAGCCGGCCGGATGAGCGGAGAATACGCCATAGAGATCGAAGGCCTGACCAAGGTCTACGACATGGGCGCGGAGAAGGTGCACGCCTTGCGCGGCGTCAGCGCCAGATTCAAGAAGGGCGAGTTCTGGGCGGTAATGGGCGCGTCCGGCTCGGGCAAGTCGACGATGCTGCAGATTCTCGGCTGTCTGGACCGGCCGACCGCAGGCAGCTACCGGCTGGACGGGCACGAAGTTTCGAAGCTCGACGACGACCGGCTCAGCGACGTGCGCCTGAAATATCTCGGATTCGTCTTCCAGAGCTTCAATCTGATACCGCAGCTCACGGTCGCCGAGAATATCGCGCTGCCGCTCTACTACCAGGGCGTCGACGAGCGCGTGAGCCGCGAGAGGGTCGAGCGCTACGCCGAATACGTCGGACTCGCCAACCGCCTCTCCCACCGCCCCAACCAGCTTTCGGGCGGACAGCAGCAGCGCGTCGCGATCGCCAGGGCTCTCGCGACCGACCCGGTCGTCATCCTCGCCGACGAGCCGACCGGAAACCTCGATACCGCGATGAGCGTCGAGATAATGAATCTCTTCACCGAGCTGCATCGGCAGGGTAAGACCATAATCATGGTCACCCACGAGGACGATATCGCCGCCTACGCCGACCGCCGCATCGTGATGCGCGACGGACTGATCAAGGAGACGAGATGAGGCTGCGGGCGGTACGGCTGGCGAGAGACGTGGAGCTCGGCGTCAAGAACCTGCTTCTGCACAAGCTGCGCAGTTTCCTGACCATGCTCGGCCTCGTCTTCGGCGTCGGCAGCGTGATCGCGATGCTTGCGATCGGCGAGGGCGCCTCTCGCGAGGCGCTCGACCGGATACGCCGTCTGGGCAGCCGCAACATCATGGTCGTCTCGAAGAAACCGCCCGAAGAGAAGAACGCGAAGCAGAAGACGGCGTGGTTTTCGATCTACGGGCTTCTGTATTCGGACGCCGAACGCATCGCCGCCACGATTCCCACGGTGACCTGCACTGTTCCCGTCAAGGCGCTCGTGAAGCCCTGCCGGCTCGGGAAGCGCGCACAGGATCTGCGCGTGGTCTGCACAACCGACGAATGGTTCCGGCTCGTGGTGCGCGACGTGCTCGCCGGCCGCGTCATGACCGGGCGCGACATGCGCGAGTTCGCGCCGGTTGCCGTCCTTACCGAGTGGGGCGCGCGCAAGCTTCTCGCCAACGAGCACGCGGTCGGCCAGACGCTGACGATCGATTCCAACACCTACCAGGTCGTCGGAATCGTCAAGAGCGAGGCCGGCGACGCCGACGTCTCCGACTCGCCCGACAGCCGCACCGACGTCTACATCCCGCTCGCCGCCGCCCGCCAGCGCTACGGCGACGTGTTCTTCCGCTGGATGCAGGGCGCGACGATACGCGAAAAAGTCGAGCTGCACGAGATAATCGCCCAGGTCGACCGCGAAGAGAACGTCGAGGCGACGTCGAAGGCGATAGCCAGACTGCTCGAGACTTCCCACAAAAACGAAGACTACGCGATCAACGTTCCGCTGCAACTGCTGCGCCAGGCGGAGGCGACGAAGCGCACGTTCTCGATCGTGCTCGGCGCGATCGCCGGAATCTCGCTGCTCGTCGGCGGCATCGGCATCATGAACATCATGCTCGCATCGGTCACGGAACGCACCCGCGAAATCGGCATCCGCCGCGCCATCGGTGCGAGGAGGGGGCAGATAGTCACCCAGTTCCTGATCGAGGCGCTGGCGCTTTCGGTCATCGGCGGACTCATCGGAATGGCGCTCGGACTGGCGATTCCGTTCGCGGTGACGTTTTTCGCGGAGATGCCGACCGTGGTCACGGTGTGGAGCCTGGCGCTGTCGTTCGGAATTTCCGTCGGTGTCGGAATCGGGTTCGGAATCTATCCCGCGATCCGCGCCTCGAAGCTGGATCCGATAATCGCCCTGCGCTACGAATGACCGCGGCGGCGTGTCGCATCTGTGCATACATCCCTCGCCATCGGAGCGTTTCTCTCTGGACGCAAGCATCTTGTACGGGCGGGACAGGCGGAAAACAAACGGGGGCAAGGTCGATTTTATACGAGGGCTATCCCGATTTCATACAAGGACTATCCCGCGAATACCATATTTAGTCACCTAAATGTAATATTCGCGCTAGTGCGACTTGCGTCGCTACAGTCCGGCATCGCGCTGTTGCTCGAGCGCGGGTATCTGAACGCGGTGCTGAAGCGTTACAACGAGCTCGCGGCGCAAGCTGGCCGAGGAAGCGGCGGCGGCTTCACACAACAGCGGTCGAATTTGATATAATACCCGCATATGCGAAAAAGGAAAGGAAGGCGCGGTCATGGCGGTTACTGAAACGGTAAAGGAATCTTGGGGTTCGCGGCTTGGCGGATCGATCAAGGGCATGCTGGCCGGGTTGGCGATGTTCGTCGCCGGGTTCCCCGTGCTGTTCTGCAACGAGGGCAGATCGGTCAAGACCGCCAAGGCGCTCGACGAGGGCGAGGGCGCGTGCGTCTCGGTCGAATCGCCGGCGGCGATCGATCACGATCTCGACGGACGGCTGGTGCACATGACAGGAAAGGCGGATACGAAAGACGTGCTGTCCGACGACACGTTCGGCGTGTCGGTTGTCGCGCTGCGGCTCGAGCGCAAAGTAGAGATGTACCAGTGGGTCGAAGAGTCGCACACCACCGAGAAGAAAAATCTCGGCGGAAGCGTCACCAAGACCACGACATACACCTACAGCAAGGAGTGGTGCGACGAGGCGGTGGATTCCAGCGGCTTCAAGGAGCCGGGGCACGACAATCCCGGTTTCATGGAATTCCAGTCCGAGAAGATGTACGCCGGCAGCGCGACATTCGGCGAGTTCCGCCTGAACGAGCGGCAGATAGAGCGTGTCGGGCAGGTTCGCGAGTATGCGTTTCCGGCCGGTTTCACGTGCAAGGTCGATCGCGTCCAGATGCAGAGCCGCGCGATACTCGTGCCGAACGCCGAGACGAGAAAGAACGCTCTCAACGACCGGGATGTCGCTTCCCAGCCGCGCATCGGCGACATGCGCGTGACGTTCGGCGTCGTCTATCCGCACGAGATATCGATCGTAGCGAAGCAGCACGGCGACACGTTCGTCGGATACACCGCGAAGAACGGGAAGAAGATCGACCTGCTTTCCGACGGCGTGAAGGACGCGGCCGAGATGTTTGCGTCGGCCCGCAGCGCGAATTCGTTTTTGACGTGGATTCTGCGGCTGGCGGGATTTCTGCTGATGTTTCTGGGCCTTGGCGCGGTACTCAAGCCGTTGAGCGTTCTGGCGGACGTTCTGCCGATACTCGGCGACATAGTCGGTCTCGGGGTCGGCCTCGTCGCCGGTCTGGCGGCGCTCGCATGCTCGCTCGTGACAATCGCCGTCGCGTGGCTGTTCTACCGTCCGCTGCTCGCCGTCGCGCTGCTTGCGGCCGCCGGGTTTGCGGTGTGGACGCTATTGAAGAAAAAGCGCAAGGCGGCGAAGTAAGAGCGGGGAGGTGCAGATATGATGACGCAGCAGGAACTCCACGACGAATTCTGGCTCTTGACCAAGAGCGTTCTCCAGGATTCGCGCATCGACACGGAAGAGGCGAAGGTGCTCAAGCGCTGGCTCGAAGAGCACGCCCAGGGCGGTTTTTTCGACGTCGCTTCGGAGAAGCTCGGACGGTTCCTGGCGGACGGATACATCGACCGCCACGAATCCGCCGCCATGATCTCGACGCTGGGCAAAGTCCTCGCGCAGTTGCGCTCGGCGCCAAAGCCGTCCGGCGAATCGTGAGCGCGCTTTCGCGCACACGAGCGGCGGCAAATATGGTATAATAGCACCAATCATGCGCAAGGTTTCCTTACCGATCAGATTTTTGGCGCTGGCGTTCGCGCTGGCGGCGGTTCTGCCAGTCTGGGCGTTTAAGCCGGTCGAGTGGAAGAATCTCGACAACGACCACCATCTCGGCGGCCGGGTCGCGTCGGGCGGCTATCTGCGCGGCAAGATCGTGCTGGTCGACTGCCGAGACTACGGCGACAAGAAGGGGCTGGAGGCGATGCTGCGGCTGCAGGAGATCTGGTCGTCGTTCAAGACGAAGCCGTTCGTGCTGATCGGTTCGCACCGCGGAGCGGCGGGCAAGGAGAAGATCGAGCGCATCTCGCGCGGGCTGGGGCTGACCTTCCCGATATATGCAGGCGCGGCGATGGCGGCCGAACCCGCAGAGGCGGCGGAGTCGGACGGCGGCTTCATCTATGTCGTCGACATCAGGGGAACGGTAATCTACCGCGGAAACGACGACCGTTCGGCGGTCTCGGCCGTCGCATCGTCGATTCTCGCGATGAAGAATCCGCAGACGCAGAAGCAGTGGGAGTATCTGCTCGACTTCGATCTCGACGTCCTGCCGGGACGCGCGCTGAACGGGCTGAAGGAGTACCGCCGCGCGTTCCCCGAGGATTTCAAGGACTACGAGCAGGTGTACAAGGAGCTGAGCGAGGACAAGGACATCCAGCGTCTGGCGAAGCTCGAGGAGTTTTCGCAGCAGGTCAAGGACTCCGACCGCAACGACAAATCGTCGAAGCGGGTGCAGGCGAGCCGGCTGAAGGAAGCGATAAAGAAATTCGAGTCGCTGAAGACGTGCGCGGATCCGTTCTGCGCGCAGGAGGCGAAAAACTGCATCGCCGACATCGTGTGGGCGCTGGCGGCGATCGAAGCGGAATAAAGCGAAAGGAGCGGAGAAATGAAAAAGACACTGTTGGCGGCGGCGTTCTGCCTGGCGGCGGCGTTTGCGGCGCGCGCGGGAATCTGGGCCTGTCTCGACGACGAGAACTGGTATTCCGGGCCGAAGCTCGACGATTCGCTGCTGATCGGCAAGGTGGTCGTGGTGTACGAGTGGAGCGTCAACAGCGAAGAGTGCGAACTGCTGCTGCCCCGCATCGAGGCGGTGTGGCAGAGCTTCAGGTCCAAGCCGTTCATGGTGATCGGCTCGCACCGCGGAGGGCGGGCCAAGGATCTGATCGCGGAGAAGGTCAAAAAGTACCATCTCACCTTCCCGATCTACGAGCGCGCGGGCCTGCTCGACGGCGAGCCGAAAGGCGGCGACTACCCGTTCTTCTACGTGGTCGACAGCCGCGGGCGGGCGTACGGATTCTCCGGTGTCAACGAGGCGACCGAAAAGCTGACGTCCGCGATCGCCCAGATCGGCGCGCCGATTCCGCTCGTGAGCGAAGAGCTGGAGCTCAAACGCCACAAGGGAATCGAAAAGAAGCTCGTCTTCGGAAAGAACGTCGCGCAGATCGTAAAGCAGCTCCAGAAGGAGGTGCAGAAATCGAAGGACAAGGTGGTCGCCGAAGAGGCGGGAGACATCATCACTTCGATCGAAGAGGCGAAGATGGCGATCGACAAAGACATCGAGATTCTGTGTACGAACAACCCGGCCGACGCGATCAAGATGATCAACATGTACGTCAAGACGTGGCCGAAGAGCAACGAGGCCGCCGAATACAAGGCGAAACTGCCGGAACTCAAAATCGCGGCGGCCGAGGCGAAGAAGAAGGGTTCGAAGAAGAAATGAGCGCAGAGACGAACGGTGCAAACAGCATAACCGAGATACTCGACCGCAACGCGCGCGAATGGCCCGACGATGTCGCGCTGGTCGAGGTCAACCCGCAGGAGCTTGAGTCGCGCCGCACGACCTGGCGCGAATATTCGCTGATCGAACCGAGCGCGAATGACGCGTTCCGCTCGCAGATGACATGGGCGCAGTTCGAAGAGAAGGCGAACCGTTTCGCGAACTTCCTGCTGACGCGCGGGCTCAAGAAGGGCGACAAGGTCGCGATTCTGCTCATGAACTGCCTCGAGTGGCTGCCGATCTACTTCGGCGTGCTGAAGGCCGGGTGCATGGCGGTTCCGCTCAATTTCCGCTACACCGCCGACGAGATAAAGTACTGCCTCGATCTCGCCGACGCCGACGCGCTCGTGCACGGGCCGGAGTTCACCGGGCGCGTCGAGCAGATATTCGACCGGCTGCCGCGGCTCAAGTTCGGGGTGTACGTGGGCGACGACTGCCCTTCGTTCGACGTTTCGTACCGCGACATGATCGCATATTGTTCGTCGAAGGCGCCGGCGGTGGACATCGGGCTGGAAGACGACGCGGCGATCTATTTTTCGTCGGGGACGACAGGGTTTCCGAAGGCGATAGTCCTGCAGCACCGCTGTCTGGTGCACAGCTGCCGCGTCGAGCAGGCGCACCACGGGCAGAAGAAAGACGACTGCTTCCTCTGCATCCCGCCGCTCTACCACACCGGCGCGAAGATGCACTGGTTCGGGAGCTTTCTCGTCGGATCGAAGGCGGTCTTGCTGAAAGGCGTCAAGCCGGAGTGGATTCTGCGCACGGTGTCGGAGGAGCGCTGCACGATCGTGTGGCTGCTCGTGCCGTGGGCGCAGGACATACTTGACGCAATCGACAGCGGCGAGGTTTCTCTCGAGAACTTCCGGCTCGACCAGTGGCGGCTGATGCACATCGGCGCGCAGCCGGTGCCGCCGTCGCTGATCAAGCGGTGGAAAAGCGTCTTCCCCAACCACGACTACGACACGAACTACGGGCTTTCGGAATCGACCGGCCCGGGCGCCGTGCATCTCGGCGTCGAAAACATCGACCATGTGGGCGCGATCGGCGTCGCCGGGTTCGGATGGAAGACGAAGATCGTCGGCGCGGACGGCGTGACGCCGGTAAAGCCCGGCGAAGTCGGGGAGCTCGCGCTCAACGGTCCGGGCGTGATGCGTGAATACTACAAGAATCCCCAGGCGACCGCCGAAATCATGAAGGAGCCGGGCTGGCTGCTCACGGGCGACATGGCCGAGGAGCGCGACGGGTTCATCTATCTCGTCGACCGCGCGAAGGACGTCATAATCACCGGCGGCGAAAATCTCTATCCGGTGCAGATCGAAGACTTCCTGCGCGCGCACCCGAAGATCAAGGACGTGGCGGTGATCGGCCT
>JAGDAE010000065.1 GCA_017959645.1 Kiritimatiellia bacterium | reverse complement strand
GGCGGCGGCTCCGGTCATGCGGCAAGCGGCTCGGGCGGCAGCGGAATCGGCGGCGACGGCGGCTCGGGCGAGAATTACGGCAGCGGCCATCCGGGCGTCGACGGCACCGGCTCGGGCGGCGGCGGCAGCTTCTTCTGGTCCGACGGCTACCGGGGCTACGAATTCGGCGGCGACGGCGGCAGCGGCGTGGTCGTAGTCCGCATCGAAAGCGACGTATACGACAATGTCGCCGACATACGGCATGTTTCGTCGAGCGTGAACGGCATTTCGGCGACCTTCGACTGGTATCTTCTTGGCGCTGGCTCTGGCGAAAGCGCGACGGTATGTCTGGAATACGGTTTCACGGAAGGATTGTACATATCGTCGGTCGTTCTCGACGCTGCCGCCGACCCTGGCGCCGGCTCGGCTACGCTCGCTTGCTTCTCGGAAGGGACCGTCTACCATGCGCGGCTTACGGCGACCGGCGACGGCGAAGACGATATCGCCGGCGCGACCGGCGATTTCACGTTCACGACCGGCGACATAAGCGGCTATTCCGCACTCGTCGACATCGGGCTCGTCATCCGTCGCGGCGCGAGCGCCAGCGCGATGGCGTATTTCGACGAATCGCTCGCCGGGGCCGATCTGTATGTTGCCGCCGGCTCTTCCGCCGATATGGCGGACGGGTGGCCGGCCACGGCTCTGGAGTCTATCGGCGTCGCCGAGACTTCGAGGCAGATCGACTTCGCGATCGGAGCTGGCGACGGATTTTTCCGTCTGCTCGCGGTTCTCGGCGAGACGGTCTACGCCAGCCGCATCGTCAGTATCGGCGACGCCACGACGATCGACGAGTCGGCTCCGTATTTCGCGACCGATTTCACGCTGGACGGTTCCGCAGGCGACGCGATATCGGTGCACGGGGTTCTCGAAAGCGCCGGCGCGGGAGACTCCGCCGCGGTCAGCGTCGAGTATTCGACAACGCCGTCGTTCTCCGTCTTTCGCAGCGTGCCCGCCGGCAATCACGGCTCCGGCGACAGCGTGGATGTCGTGCTTTATTCGGACGATACCGAAAGCGCGGACTACATATGCCCCGACACGACATACTTCGTCCGTCTCCGTGCCGATGCCGGCGGCGGCGCGAGCGTGTATTCTCCGGTTCTGCAGGTGCATACGTTCGGCGCGAGCGTGCTCGAGTCGTCGGTGGCGGTGACGGCCGTCGAGCAGACGGTGTTCGAAGCGGTCGCGGATATAACGCAGATTGGCGCGGGTGGCTCGGCGACGGTGGTGTTTCTCGTCGGCCCCGACCGGAACAGTCTCGTCGAGGTCTGGTCGCAGCAGGTTTCCAGACCGGGACAGGTGGCGTTCTACTACACCAATTCGGTTTTCGGCACGGTCTATGTGCAGGCAAGGGTCGACAACTCCTGCTCCACGGCCGAATTTTCGGCCGCTTCTGCCACAGGCTCGGTTTCGCTCGCCGACACGACGGCATGGTACTGGGTTGGCCAGAGCGGCGGCAACTGGAGCGACAGCGCTAACTGGGCTAATTCTTGGGGAACGCCGGGCGTGAACGTCGGCAACTGCCCGAATTCCGGCAATGTTCCCGTCTATTTCGACCGTGCGGGAGCCTCGCCGAGAGTCGTCGTCGACGGGGCCTATACCGTCGGCAGACTGGTGCCGGCGGCGATCAGCAACGTGGTCGAGCTCGTCGGCAGCGAAGGTGCGCAGATCCACATCTACTCCAACCTCGGCTACGAAGAGCAGATCGCCTCCTACGGCAGTACGATCGTCTACCGCGACATCTCGGTCTACTACGACGGAACCAATCCGTACATTCCCTCCGGTTGCGCGATGAAGCTCTACAATACCTTTTTGACGGCGGGGTATCTGTTCATGCATGGTGCCGATGCGGCGTTCGAAGCGTACGACGAATCCTACGTGCAGATAACCTACCAGTATCTGCAAATCGCTGGCGCGGGCTGCCGTGTGGTCGTCGACGATTCGACCATCCAGTTCAGCAACTACTGGAACGACACCACCATCTACTGCGCCGGCGCGAACTGCACTCTGGTGTTCGCGGGCACCCATCCTCAGATCGCCACGCCGCACAACTTCGGCATACAAGCCGCAGGGGTGAGGTTCGTGTTCGAGCTGCCTGCGGGCGGCTATACGCGGCCGCCGATTCTGTGCACCGGCAGCCCGTACGGCGCGCCGTTCTACTATTCGAACGCCGATTGCATCCCGACCATCGAAATAGCCGCCGATTCGACCTACAAGTCGGGCAAATCGTTCACTTGCACGCTCATCGACTCTTCCAACTGCAACGGCTACGCTTCGGACGGTTCCGCCGGTATCTACGAGGGACTCAATCTCGTCTCGCCCAGCAGTTCGATTTCGTTCTCCTACGCCTACCAGGACGGTACGGCGACGCCGGGTACCGGCACAGTTCCGAATACCGAGATACCGTGGCCGGGCGGCGTCGAGCCGTTGCCGAAGTTTCTGCGCGTAAGCTACAACAACGCCGGCATGGCGCTGTTCATACGCTGAAGCGCCCCATTGAAAATCATATGAGGGTTTTCGGGAAGTCATAGGGGGTTTCGGCGATTTCATCGGCGGCCTTCCGGCATTTTATAAGGGGGTCGCCGGCGATTTCCAAGGGGGCGCGAATATTATAATCAGGTCTTGTCTAAATGTAATATTCGGCGCGGGTGTCGCTCTTCATCAAATTGGAGATGTAATGGTGGCTTTTGGCTAAAATCCTATAGATGATATATATAGTAAACTTGTCAAAATATAGGTTTTAGCGGTTGGTTGACAACTT
>JAGDAE010000064.1 GCA_017959645.1 Kiritimatiellia bacterium | reverse complement strand
GGCAGACGGTGAAGCGGCTCGGGGGCGGCGCGGCGTACTACGCGATGCCAGATCTCGTCATGCAGGCGCTGAGGCTTTTGCCGGTGGCTCCGGTGCAGATGTGGAGCGAGCTCAAGCGCATCGCGTCGCTCGGCGATGCCGAGGATTTCGCGCACGTCAACCTGACGACGCGCGGCATGGTGTCGGCCGATATCGAATACAACGGCGGCGTCTTCGCCGAGAACCGCTCGCCGTCGTTCGAGGTGCGCGGAGAACGCGGGACGTTCAGGGTGCGGCCGGGGGCGACGACGGGCGAAATCGTCGCCATCGACCCCGATTTCTCGTTCCCGCGCCGGCGCTCGTCGGTCAGAACCCCGCCGCTCGGCGATCTGCACGAGCAGTTCCCGGTCAAGCGCTTCGAGGTTTCCCTGCCAAAGGATACTCCGTACGGCCCGAGCGCCTTTTGGAAGCGCGTCTACGAATCGGTGCGCACCGGCGTCGCGTTCCCGATCTCGATCGAGGAATCGATCGAAGCGGTGAAGTTCGTGCATCTCATGAAGAAAACGAGTCCGTTCGGAAAATAGGAGCGAGCAGCAGGTGACCCAGAGCCTCGAAGACTATCTCGAAGCGATCCATCTCGCGATACGCGACGGCGGCGCCGCGCACGTGCGTGGAGTGGCCAAGGCGCTCGGCGTCAAGATGCCGTCGGTCGTGAAGGCCGTGCGGGAACTGCGCAAGCTCGGTCTGGTCATACAGGATCCGTATTCGCCGATCGAACTCACGGCGAAAGGGAAACGGCTGGCGAACTCGGTTCTGAGGCGGCATACGCTTTTGAGATCGTTCCTGATCGGACTCGGGGTTTCCGAACGGAACGCCGACAGGGACGCCTGTCTCATGGAACACATACTTTCGGCGGAAACGATAGACAAAATAAGAACTCACATGGGGAGTAGTGAATGAAAAGCCAAATCAACATCCTGCGCCAGCTGCAGGAACTCGTCCTCACCCGCGACGAGCACCACCAGACGGGGGACGGAAGCCATCTTGACGCGCTCAACGACGCGATAGCGGAACTTCAGGACAAGCTCGAGCCGCAGGTCGCGGGAATCTACGGCCGGCTGTACAAGAAGAACCATATAGTGATCGCCTCGATGTCGAACGGATGCTGCAGCGTCTGCGGCATGCAGGTTCCGATCGCCCAGGCGCAGCAGGTGAGGCTGGCGAAGCATCTGGTCACCTGCTCGAGCTGCGGACGCATTCTCTTCGCCGCCGACGAAGACGCGGCGGTGAACGTGGCCGAGCGTTCCGACAAGGACGATCCGAAGACCGGGATTTCGCGTTTCAGCGCCGAGGAGTTGATGATCGCCGATCTCGACGCCGGATCCCGCGAGGAGGCGATCGGCGCGCTCGCCGACACTATGGAGAGGCATGGGTTCATTGCGAACGCGAACAGCCTGGTCGCGGCGGCGATGGATCGCGAGGCGGTGCTTTCCACGGCGATGGGCGGAATCGCGTTTCCGCATGTGCGCGGTGTCGAAGGCGGCGGGCTTACGCTCGCGATGGGGGTTTCGAAGAAGGGGATCGACTGGGACGGCGAGAAGGTCAACATAGTGTTCCTTTCGGCGATTCCGGTGGCGGTAAGCGCGTTCTACCTGCGGCTCATGGCGGGGCTGGCGCAGGCATTTTCGAGACAGGCCAGCCGCGACGCGATAATGGCGGCGGCGGATTCCGCTTCGCTCTGGAAAGCGCTCTGCAAAACAACCAGAACGGCGGTCGTATGATGTTGCTCGCCGCGGCAATGGCGCTGCTGCTCGGCGCGGCGCCGACGGCGAATCCGTACAGGGTATCGCCATACGTTGGCGCGATTTCGGTGGATGCGCAGACCGGCGCGACGCTGTTCGAGGACAAGGCCGACGCGAAGGCGTATCCGGCGAGCGTCACCAAACTGATGACCGCGTATCTGGTGCTCGAAGACGTGAAGGCCGGCAGGCTTTCGCTCGACGACATGGTGACGGCGAGCCCGACGGTGACCAAGGCCGACGTGCACTACCGCCAGGCGAGCTGCATCGGTCTGGCGGCGGGCGAGTCGATGAGCGTCGACACCATGCTCGTATGGCTGATGGTGCACAGCGCGAACGACGCGGCGGTGTTCTTGGCGGAGAAATGCGCGGGCAGTTTCGATGCTTTCGTCGCGCGCATGAACGAGAAAGCCGCCGAACTCGGAATGAAAGACACCGTGTACTACAATCCGAACGGCCTGCCGCCGCCGAAAAACGCCAAGGAGCGCAAGTTCAACGTGTCGACCTGCCGCGATCTGGCGAAGCTCGCGATGGCGGTGCTGAACGACTGCCCGGAGATGCTGCGGTACACGTCGGTCAAGGTGGCTTCGCTCGACGTTCCGGTCACGAGAGACGGCAAGCGCGTCTGGGAGAAGCACAACATCAAAAACCACAACAACGTGATGGTGAAGAACACGCTCAAGGTCGTCAATCCCGACGGCACCGAGGCCGTGGACGGGCTGAAGACCGGGTATATCGACGCCGGCGGCAGTTCGGTCGTCCTCACCGGCACGCGGTCGGGGAAGCGAGCGATCGTCGTGGTTCTCGGTTCGGCGTCGGCCCCGGAGCGGGACGCGAACGCCGCGAGGCTTCTCGACGACGCGCTCGGCGCGCTGGTCTGGTGACGCGATGATCTTCACCGCACTCGATTTCGAAACGACCGGATACGAAAACGGCGGCGGGAACGAACCCTGGCAGCTCGGCGTCGCCGTAGTCGAGGATCTGCGTATCGTCGACACCCGCGAATGGTTCTTCGGAACGGAGCTGACGCCGGACAGCCCGACGATGATGTCGCAATGGGACGAATTCATCCCGTATCTCGCCGGACGGCGGCTGGTCGCGCACAATATCGCAACCGAACGCACGATTCTAACCCGCGTCGCGCCGCTGACGAAGTGGGGGCCGTGGGTGGATACGCTGAAACTGGCGCGGGCGCGCTATCCGAGACTGCCCAGCTACACTCTCGGCGATCTCTGCAGAATGTTCGGGTGCGTGCCGGAAATCGACGGGCGAACCTGGCACGACGGACTGTACGATGCCGTCGCCTGCGCGAATCTGGCGTGTTTTCTCGCGGTGTAGGAATACCGAAAGGACGGAAGAACATGGAAGAGCTCGATTTCGAAAGCGATTCGTTCGGCGATATTGTTTCGCGCGACGGCCGGTACGACGCGCGCTCGTATGCGCTGCTTGCGGACGTGATCAGATATCTCGGCAAGGACGGAACCAAGAGCATAAGCGCCGGGGAGATAATGGACGAATTCCGTGAACGGGCGCTCGATCTGTACGGCCCGATGGCGTACACGGTGCTTTCGGAATGGGGGCTGCGGGCAACTGCGGACATCGGCGAGATGATGTCCAATCTCGTCGAATCGGGGCGCGTCGGACGCGACAAGAACGACAGCTACGACGATTTTTCGGGCGGCTACGATTTCAAAGAGGCGTTTCTGGATCCGTACGCGGTCTGACGCCGCGAAGACGCATTCGCGCGTGAAGCCGTATCTCGATATAATCAAACTCGTCTGGCCGCTCGCGCTCGGCATGGTAAACACGGCGCTAATGCAGTCGGTCGACCGGGCGTTTCTGGCGCAGTATTCCGCGTCGGCGATCGAGGCGGTGCTGCCGGCCTCGACGCTCGTGTGGGTCTTCATGTGCTTTTTCCAGTCGATCGTCGGCTATTCTGGCGTGTTTGTCGCGCAATGCCACGGAGCCGGCGACGAGCGCGGCTGCCGGGCCAGCTACCGGGCGGGAATGTTCATAGCGATTGTTTCGGGGCTGCTCATGTTCGCCTTTCTGCCGCTTGGCGGATGGCTGTTCTCTCTCGCCGGACACGATTCCGGACTCGCCGCGCTTGAGCGTTCGTACTACAATATCGCGATTCTCGGGGGATTTTTCGTCTACGCCCAGATGGCGGCGGCGTCGTATTTCACCGGACGGGGAAAGACGCGGATAGTGTTCTGGGTGAATCTTCTCGGCAATGCGCTGAACGTGGCGATCGATCCGGTGCTGATATTCGGGCTGTGCGGCTTTCCGCGTCTGGGCATCGCCGGCGCCGCCTGCGCGACGGTGCTTTCGCAGTTCTCGCAGTTTGCCGTTCTCGCGATCGCCGCCGGCCGCGAAGGCGGCGGCGGGAAAGTTCCGTGTCTCGGCCACGTCCGCCGCATTCTTAAATTCGGCGTGCCGGCGGGCGGATACGAAGTGCTGAACATGCTGTCGTTCACGGTTTTCGTGTTCGTCACCGGCAGCGTCGGCGGCGACGATTTCGCTGCATCCAACGCGTGCTTTACGGTGAACTATCTGCTTTTCGCGCCGATGACCGGGTTCGCTATCGGCGCCCAGACGCTGGTCGGGCATGCTCGCGGACGAGGCGACGACAGGGAGGCTGTCCTCGCGCTGCGCAGGGTTCTGATGCTCGGTCTTTCGTTCGCCTTCGCCGCCTGCGTCGCTGTGCTCGCGCTGCACCGTCCGATCTTGTCGCTATACGCCTCGCCCGATCTCGCCGACCCGGCGCGGTTTTTCTCGACCGGATGGACGCTGCTGCTGCTCATGTCGGCGTGGATGCTCTTCGACGCCGCGGACGTGATTCTTTCCGGCGCGCTGAAGGGGGCGGGCGACACGAGATTCGTTTTCTGGTGGATGTTCGCTTGCGCATTTCTGGTCTGGCTGCCTCTTGTGTTCGCGGTGAATGCGAAAATGCCGTCGATGCCGGCGTTGTGGTCGACGACGGTAGCGTACGTGGTGATTATTTCGGCCGGGTCGTTCGCGCGCTGGCGCCGCGGACGGTGGCGGACGATCCGCATCTCCGGGAAAGGGGGCGCATGATCGCGGCGCTGGCGCTTGTTCCGCTGTTTCTGCTTTCGGCGTTTTTCTCGAGCGCCGAGACCGTGCTTTTCTCGCTGACCGGAGCGCAGCGCCAGCGCCTGCACGCGAAGAGTTCGCGCATCGATGACATGATCGGTAAATGCCTTTCCGACAAGCCGGTGCTGTTCTCGACGCTGCTGGTCGGCAACACGTTCGTCAATTTCGCGATCGCGACAATCGGCTACCGCCTTTTCGCGTCGGCGGTTCCCGGCGGCGGATGGATTTCGGTCCCAGTAGTGACGGTCATGCTGCTTGTCTTCGGAGAGATCGCCCCGAAACGCTTCGCGCTCAAATTCACCGAGGAGATCGCGCCGCCGTATGCGTATCTGCTCGTGTTCTGGCGCGGAATACTTTCGCCGTTCAACTTCGTGCTGCGCCTCACCTCGCGGGCGTTCGCCCCGGCGCTCGAACGCGAAAGAAGGGCGCTTTCGGACGACGAGCTGGTGTCGGTAATGGAATCCGCCGCCGAGCGCGGAGAGGTTTCGGTTCTCGACGCCAAGATGGTCGAGGGCGTGCTGCGGCTCTCCGAACTTTGCGCGAACGACGAGATGACGCCGCGCGTCGATATCGAGGGCTACGACGTCGACACCACGGAAGAGGAGCGCAGAAAAACGCTCGCCAAGGCCAAATACCGCTACCTGCCGGTGTTTAGGCGAACTCCGGACGCGATCGAGGGAGTCGTCGACCGCGACACCGGAATAGTCGAAGACGCGCTTTTCGTGCCCGAGACCGTCGCGCTGGACGATCTGCTTGTCACTTTCGCCAGGAGCGGAAAGACCCTTGCGGTAGTTCTCGACGAATACGGCGGAACCGCCGGAATCATAACGCGGAACGACATACTCGAAATCATCGTGGGGCCCGGCGTTTTCGGCTCGGCCGACAGCGAACCGCAGATCGCGAAGAAAGGCGCGAACTGCTGGGAAATAGACGCACGCGCTTCGCTGGACGAGATCAACCGCGAGCTCGACGTCGAGCTCGAGGCCGAAGACGCTGACCGGCTTTCCGGCTGGGTGCAGTTCCATGCCGAGCGAATCCCGCACATCGGCCAGCAGATCGAGGCGGACGGCTGCCGCGCGACCATCCTCAAGCGCCGCCGCCGCCGGGTTACGCTCGTGAGGCTCGAGGTTCTCAGCCGCCGGCCGGCAGGCAGCGACGAGGAGATAATCGCCGATACCGACGAGGCGGTGGAAAGGACCGAGGAGGACAACCAGTGACGACCGCTCTGCTGATCGTGTCCATCGTGCTCACGCTGGCGCTGGCGGCGTTTTGCGCGGGCGCCGAAACCGGCTTTCTTTCCGTAAGCCGCGAACGCATACTCCATCTTTCGCGCGAAGGCGGCAAAAAGGCGAAACTGGTGCAGGCGGCGATTTCGGACATGGGGCGAACGACGACGACGCTGCTCATCGGCAACAATCTGGCGGCGGTGGCGTATTCGGCGTCGGCTGCGGCGCTTTCGGATAGTGCGGTGTGGAGTTTTTTCGCCGCGTTCACGGTGCTATACGTTTCCGAGTTCATGCCGAAGCTTCTCTGCGCGTCGCGTCCGCTGAGAAGGATTCTCTTTCTCGCTCCCGCCTACCGCGTCATGGCGGCATTGCTGCGTCCGCTCGCCTCCGCCGCGCTGGCGTTCACCGATCTGTTCGTGCCGAGGCGCGAATCAAAATACAAGCTTACCGTCGACGATCTTCTGCGCATCTTGCAGGATCGCAAAGACGGCGTATGCCTTTCCGACACCGAATCGGCGCTGATAACCAGAATCGTCGTTCTTCGCGCGAAGGGCAAGCCGATCACTCCCGAGGCGATAATGGAGGCGCTCCGCCAATGAAAGGAAAACCATGATGAACGCGATCGTGCTGGCCGTTTCGGTCGCCGCCGGGTCGTTCGTTTCGGCCGACGTGCTCGAACCGAGCGTCGAGAACGAAGTGATGCACTCGCTTTCGAAAGCGCCGTCGTTCGTGCCGGCCGGCGGTACGCTCGCGACCGGCGCGGTAGAGCTCGTGTCGATGCAGAAATTCGACGGCAGGTTTTTCGACGGAACCAACGACATCACCCACGCCGCCGTGCGCACGCTGAGAAAAATCGTCGGCGTTCCCGGTCCGGAGCTGAAGATTTCGATTTTCGCCAGCCATGTCGAATCGATCGCGTCGGAGCAAGGAATTTCGTTCGACGCCGCGCTCGGAAAGATCGCCGCGCTCGGATACCGCGGCGTCGACGTCTACGAAGGGACGCCGGCCGACCGGCTGCAGGCGATAAGGCGCAACGGAATGGAGATACCGTGCGTGATCGGGACGCCGCGTTTCGAAAGCACCTACGACGAAGACTGGGCGGAAGGTCTCGTCTCCTACGCCGCCGCCAACCGCATACCGCGCATAATGCTCGTACCCGGCTTTTTCACGAAAGACGGCGATCGCGACGCGGAGTTGGAACTGATCGCCGGGCGTACCGAGCGCTTTGCGAGAACCGCGCTCGCGTCCGGGATCGAGACAATGGTCGAGGATTACGATTCGCCCGAGTCTCCGACCCGCGACAGCGGACTGCTCAGACGCTTTTTTGCGTTCGCGCCTTCCGTCAAGCTCGTCTTCGACACTGGCAATTTCGCGTTCGCCGGCGAATCTCCGCTCGCCGCCGACTCCGAATTTTCGTGTCGCATCGCCCACTACCATCTCAAAGACCGGCCCGGAGAGGGGACATGGAGTTCGGTTCCGGTCGGTTCGGGGATTGTGCCGATGTGCGAACTTCTCTCCCGGGCGATCGACCGCGGCTACGGCGGATGGTTCACGGTCGAGCATTTCGGAGTCTCCGACATGCTCTCGGCCGCCGGCGAATCGATAGGATATCTGAGGTAGCGCCATGCCGGAACTTCCAGAAGCGGAATCGATAGCGCGTTCGTTGGACCGTGCGCTGAAAAAGCGGAAGATCACCAAGGTGGAGGTGTTCTTTCCGAAGCTCCGCACGCCGCTCGAACCGCTGAAAAGGGCGGGGCTCGTCGGCAAGTCCTTTCTCGGATGCCGCCGGCGCGCGCGATACGCGGTGGCGGATCTCGACGACGGACGGATGCTCACGATGCACTTCGGCATGAGCGGCGTGGTGAGAGTCGAGCCGGAATCGGTTCCGCGCCGCAAACACGAGCATGTTTTCATCCATCTTTCCGACGGGCGCGTTTTCCGCTTCGAAGATCCGCGGCGTTTCGGATTTCTCGAAGTGCAGAAGGCGGGTAAAGACGGCTGGCCGGAGTGTCTGGCCGGAATAGGCGTGGAACCGCTTTCGCGGGAGTTTACCGGCGAATTTCTCTTCAACGCATCGCGCGGAAGGAAGAAGCCGGTAAAGGAACTCGTCATGGACAACGCGGTGGTTACCGGAATCGGCAACATCTACGCTGCCGAGACACTGTTCGCTTCGGGTGTTTCGCCGCTCAGGAGGGCGTCGGATCTGACTCGCACGGAATGCGATGCGATCGTGCGCAATGCGAAACGGATTCTGCGCGAGGCGATAAAATGCGGCGGAACGACGGTAAGCGACTACCGCAACGTCGACGGAAGCGAGGGCAAGTTCGCGCAGAAGCTCAAGATCTACGGGATGAAAACCTGTCCGAAATGCGCGCACGCGACCGCGAAGGCCGTCATCGGAGGCAGAACTTCGTGGTTCTGTCCGAACTGCCAGTCCTGAATTTTGCCGGTTTTACACAATAGATAGTGGTTGTCGTCCGGTTCTCTACACAACCGGTTGATATTTTTTTTGAAGTTTCCCCTTGCGCGGACACCATATTTAGTGTATCATATCGCCTTGTAACTGCTAAACAGGAGATTTCAGAATGAGACAGATGAAGATAATCAAGCGCAGCGGAAAAGAAGTGCCGTTCGACATAACGAAGATCGAAGGCGCCATCCGCAAGGCTTCGCAGGCGGTCGACTACAAGAATGCGCTGTCGGAGGGGCGCATCAAACTGATAGCCGAGGAGGTCGCCGGCGTGTGTGAGGCGCGCGACCGGGCGATGACGGTCGAGGAGATACAGGACGTCGTCGAGAACAAGATAATGGAGATGGGGTCCCACGAGATCGCGAAGAAATATATCGTCTACCGCTACAAGCGCGAACTTGGCCGGCGCATCAATTCGACCGACAAGCAGATTCTCGCGCTCATCGAGTGCAACAACGAAGACGTCAAGCAGGAGAACTCCAACAAGAACCCGAGAATCAACTCGGTTCAGCGCGACTACATGGCGGGCGAGGTCTCCAAGGACGTCGCGGCGAGGCTTCTCCTTCCTCAGGAAGTTGTCCAGGCCCACAAGGAAGGCATCATCCACTTCCATGACATGGACTACTACGCGCAGCACATGCACAACTGCGACCTCGTGAATCTGGAGGACATGCTGCAGAACGGAACGGTCATCTCCGGAACGATGATCGAGAAGCCGAAGTCTTTCTCAACCGCCTGCAACATCGCGACGCAGATCATCGCCCAGGTAGCGTCGAACCAGTACGGCGGCCAGTCGATTTCGCTTACACACCTTGCGCCTTTCGTCGACATCTCCCGCCAGGCGATCGCCAAGGACCTGAAGGAGGAGTGCGACCTCGCGAACGTTGACATTTCCGACGAGGACTTCTCCGCAATCGTCGAGAAGCGCGTCCGCAAGGAGATACAGAAGGGCGTGCAGACGATACAGTACCAGGTCGTCACGCTCATGACCACCAACGGCCAGGCGCCGTTCGTGACCGTGTTCATGTACCTCGGCGAGGCGCGCAGCGACGCCGAGCGGCGCGACCTCGCGCTCGTGATCGAGGAGGTGCTGAACGAGCGCAACCTCGGCGTCAAGAACGAGCAGGGCGTGTACGTGACGCCGGCGTTCCCGAAGCTCATCTACGTCCTGGAGGAGCAGAACGTGCGCGAGGGCACGCCCTACTGGTACCTCACCAAGCTGGCGGCGAAGTGCACGGCGAAGCGCATGGTGCCCGACTACATCTCCGAGAAGAAGATGCTCGAGTATAAGGTCGACAAGAACGGCAACGGCAACGTCTACACGTGCATGGGCTGTCGCTCGTTCCTCACGCCGTACGACGACGAGAACGGCAAGCCCAAGTACTACGGGCGCTTCAACCTGGGCGTCGTGACGCTCAACCTCGTCGCCATCGCGGTATCTGCGCACGGCGACATGAAGAAGTTCTTGGAAATCTTCGGCGAGCGCTGCGTCCTGTGCCACTAGGCCCTCCAGTGCCGCCACGAGC
>JAGDAE010000010.1 GCA_017959645.1 Kiritimatiellia bacterium | reverse complement strand
ATAGCGAACTGACGGCAGTTGCAACAAACCCCATTATAGGCAATATTTCCGCCCATACCGGCATTCGCGATTGCGTCGCTCTGAATGATTCGACACCCCCTTGGAAAACACCGGAATCCCCCTTGTGAATCACAAAAAGGCCTCTGATACAATCGCCCCCTATTGTTTGGCGAAAACCATCTGAGCATTTAGCCCCCTCGCCAGTCAGTTGCAGGCGAAGTGGAGCGAGAGCGACTCTGGGAAGAATTTTCCGACGAGCTGGAAACCGTAGTACACGCCGGCGTATGTCGTCCCCTCCAGCATTCCGGCAATCACCCCGTTTCCGTCCGCGACCAAACCTTTGAACGAAAGCAAATCGCCGTTCACGAGCGCGCTCGCGGTATCGCGCTGCGACTGCTGTCTTACACCTCCGAACTCGGCATATGTATCGCCAATGCCAGGGCGGACGAAACAGTAGAGGTCGTAGCACTCGTCGGGGAAAAGTCCGGAGAAGACGAGATCGGCCGAGCGGTTGATGAGGTACATGTAATCGTCTTCAAGCGCATTGCCCAAAGCGCCTTGATCGCCGCCAAGATTGTCGAAAGGAAGCGCATTGCCGTCGCGCGAGGAAAGCGTCATCGCGACCGTGGTCGCGGTTCCGTCGGCCGTCATGAGATTTTCGAGCGTGTAGCTTTGCCGCTCGAATTCGACCGCGTAGAGCGAATTCCAGAAATCTCCGCCGACCAGCGACGAAAAGCCCGGGCCCGAATAGGTGACAGGTTCGGCATCGGCTGGCTGCTTGCCGTCAATGTCGATATTGACGCTCTTCTTCCCGCCGATCCTTCCGGGACCGAAGTCGAGCAATTCATCGTAGTCGAAATCGATTCCGGATTCTTCAACGGCGAACGGCGTGAAATATGTCATCACTCCGCTCGGGTCGGCGAATTCGGTGAAGACGACGGTCTCCTTCGCCGCCGGGTCGCGTTCGGCGGACGGATAGGCGTCGATCGCGACTTTCATTCCGGCGGACCGTATGTTGCCGTCGGGTTCAATTGCGCCGATGGAGGCGACGTCATAATGGAGCGCTTTGAAATTCACCCCGCGCGCGACGGCGGCGGCGTTTTCATTCTTGCCGATGCAGAACAGCATGGGTCCGCGCATGAGCGCGACATATCCGCGCTGGTTCTTGGTTCCGCGCACGAGCCGCCAATCCATCGGTAGTTCGAGACGAATCCGGTCGCCGGCCTTCCATTCGCGCCGCAGCGTGAAAAGTCCGTCTCCTTCGCGAACCGCTTTCTTCGCCGTTTCGCCGTTGACACGCACCGTCGCGCCCTTGCACCAGCGCGGGATTCGCAAGGCAAGTGGAACGTCGCTGTCGGCCCCGACCGTGAAATCGACGATCCCGGAATTCGGATAGTCTGTCGAGCATGCGAGCGAAAGCGTCTTGCCGCCGACGTCGAACGTCGCGTCGAGCGGCGTGTAGAAGTTTACCGCGAGCCGCCCGTCGGCGGTCTGGTAGCACACCTTCTTCGGCAGCTCGGCGATCGCCCTGCGGAAGTTGCCGCAGCAGCAGAAGCCGTCGTCGAAAGAATCCCATTCGCGTTCGCCTTCGAAGCAGGTGAAATAGCGTATCTTGCGTCCGTCGGGAGAGTTGGCGGCGAACAGCGCATTGTACATCGTGCGCTCCAGGATGTCGCCGATCGAGAAATCGCCGTCAAGCCGCATGAGCGACTCCAGCCAGCGCATCAGATAGGAGGTCACGCACGATTCCTCGATGTGGCCGTGTCCGTTCTGGGTGTAGGAGAAGAATTCGCCTTCGCTCGACGAACCGGTTACCAGCATCCCGCCGCCGTCGCGTTTGAAAAGTTCCGCGTATTCGCTCTTCGACATCGCGAGCAGCGAATCTATTCCGGTGCAGCGGTAGAGCTCGGTCTCGGCGTAGTTGCGCGACGTCATCACGTAGACATGGCAGCGCCCGTCCGAGGCGTCTGGCGTTATGCGCTGGTTCCAGCGCATGAGCGAATCGAAGCGGATCTCCGTCTCGTTGTTGCCGTGCTTGACGTTGGCGGCGAAATCGAGATATTCCCTGTCGCCGGTGATGTTGTAGAGCACGAGAAACGCCTCGGGCAGGCCGGCGGTCGATATTACGCTCGCCGAGACCGTAAGCCCGTCTATCCGCCGCCCCTCAATTCCGTTTTCCGGGGTCGGGAAATTGTCCATCAGATACCGCGCCATCGTCTTCGCGTCCTCGAGCGCGGCCGGGTCGCCGAACGCGAGATAGCACCGCAGCTGGGCGAGCATGATGTATTCCTGGTCGTGGACGGTCCAGTTCATCCACTCCTGGTGGTTGTCTTCCTCGTGCGTCCAGAAGCCGATGTAGCCGTCTTCGTCGCGCGTCTCCCGCAGCGCGGCGAGCAGATGCTTCGTCTTTTCCGCGACCGCAGGGTCTTTCGAATATTCCGAGAAGAGCGCGCCGGCGTCGATGAACTTGCCGAAGCCCTCGTAGCGCTGCTGCATGCCGGCATTGATGAAAAACGCCGGGCACTGCGTGCGGTTGAGGAAATGGTCCACCCAGCGCGTATCGGCGTCGACGACCATGTAGTGGTTGTTTATGACGCGCATTATGCGCTCGTCGATCATGCCCCCGGCCATCTGCGAATGGTCGAGCGTGTAGGCGCTCGCCTTGTCGGCCACCGGCGCGCACCGGGAAAGCTTGAATTCGAACGCGGTCGTGTCGTACGCATAGTGTCCATTCGGATCGATCGCAAGCGATATCCGGTCGCCGGCGGCCAGTCCAATGATTTTGCCGACCGACCACGGATTCATGCCCTGCTCTACGCTGACAAGCCGCGAAAACGCGACAATGCCGTTGGTATATACGCTCGCCGTCACTCCGTCGCTATAACCGGGGTCGCCGGGGTCGCGGGAACCGTCGCCATAGTCGGCGACGACGAGGCGCAGCGCATAGCTGCCGCTCTCGGGAACCGTCAATTCCGACACGTTGCAGCAGTTTTGCCACTCGTGCGGAGCCGGATGGCACATCGCGTCATGCTGATTGAGGGTCGCTCCGTTGACATCCTGCGTCGCGGGATCGGCGTTCCCCATCAGCGCAGGCACCCCGAAATCGTCGTGCAGGTACGAATAGCCGACGCCGGGATAGACGTTGTAGCTGTTCGGCATCGCCTCGACCGGCTCGGCACCGCCTTTCGGCGCGAGCCCGAACCGCCATATTCCACCGTTTTCGTCCGTATACGGCGCAAGGGAGTTTTCGGTTTTGCCGCAGGATTCCACGAGCGCCTTGCCGATTTTGTATTCGGCGCCGGCGAATGCGGCGCCGGCGAGCGGCAACAGGGCTGTCAGCATAAGTATCTTCTTGTCGATCACGCTCATTTGTCGTTTCCTTTCACATTCCGTTTCGTTTTTCGTCCGGCCTCTCCCGCGTCTTGGGCGAGATTGTCGCATATCTTCGCGATATGGCGCACCAGATTGGGGTCGAGCGCGCGTTCGAGATACGGTATCACTTCGTGGCGCACGCGATTGCGCTCGATCGATATGTCGCCGTTCGAAGCATCCTCGCGCCACTCTTCGCCGTATTTCTCGAGATACTCCTTGAGTTCGGCGTCGCGGCAGCCGAGCAGCGGGCGAACGAACTCGATTTCGCCCACGCGGGAGCGCGGCTTGATTCCGGCGAGCCCTTCGCGTCCAGACGCCCGGCGTATGCGCATCAGAAACGTCTCGGCGACGTCGTCCATGTGGTGTCCGGTAGCGATTGCGTCGAGGCCGAGCGATTTGACGCATCTGGAGAAGAAATCGAGCCGCACCCGGCGCGCCGCCATCTCCAGCGACTCGCCCTTGCGCCTGTCGACTTTCGCGTGGCATCCCTTGAACGGCACGCCAAGCCGCTTCGCGAGATTCTTGACGAAGCGATATTCCTCTTTCGACTCTTTGCGCAGACCGTGGTCGACGTGCAAAACCACGAAGCGACCAGCGGCGTTGCGCTTCTTGCCGCCCTTCGTAAGCAGAAACGCCAGCGCGACGGAATCGGACCCCCCGCTGACCGCGAGACCGATT
>JAGDAE010000009.1 GCA_017959645.1 Kiritimatiellia bacterium | reverse complement strand
CCGACAGCCCGATTTTCTCGCGGTTCGGGGTGACGGTCACGAACAAACTCGTGCATGGCTACATCACCGACGGCATGCGCGAGCATATCGTCTGCGCGACGCCCAATTACGATACGTGCTCTTGGGACATACGAGGCGACGGCATATACTTCATCTACTGCCGCAAGGCCGGGCTGACCGTCATCGTCAGATAGCAGTCGGTCTCGCGTCCGCATCGGGAGGCTCCCGAAAACATACGGGGCGGCGTTTTCGTGTCATTACTGCACGGTTTGGTGCACTTTTGACGGATGGAAATTCTTGCCGGTGACGGCATGATGTCAATGCGCATTGAGCGCTCCGAGGTTTCGGCGGCATTTCAAAAGGTGAAAATCGCAAAAATACCCCCTTGACGCGGGAGCGGGATTTGTGATAAAATACGCGCCGTTTTCCACGAATGGGGAAGTAGCTCAGTTGGTAGAGCATCACGTTCGCAACGTGGGGGTCGAGAGTTCGAATCTCTTCTTCTCCACCAATCGGCGGAAAGCGCGAGAAGCGGCTTTCGTCCCTCGGGGACGCGCCGCGTTTTTTTATGGCTCGAAACGGTCTGGCGCCGTTTTTTGGAGTTCGCCGCCCACAAAAGAGCCGGAATATGATATAATACGCACCCATATGAAAACAAAAAAACTCGTAACGGCCGCTATCGTCTCTGCGATCGCGGCAAGGTCTTTTGCAAGCGGATTCGCCCTGTACCAGCCGTCTGCGGTGAGCCATGCGATGGGCGGAGCGCTCGTCGGAAAGGCGATGGACGCGTCGGCGAACTTCAACAACCCCGCCACTCTGACCGACCTGACCAACATAACCGTCAGCGTCGGTTTCGTGACGGAGCATCCGCGCGGCAGGGTCGACGCGCGCATGCGTGGTTCGTCGTACCATGAATACAAGATGGATCCAGGCCTGTTCTGGTTGCCGCACGTGCAACTGGCGGTTCCGCTGCCGTTCGATTTCGCGTTCGGCCTCGGCATCGGCGCCGATTACGGACTCGGCTCCAAGTACCACAAGAAATGGCTCATGGACTGGAGCGCCACCGAGACGACGATCGAGGGACTGGTGATAAACCCCAACCTCGCTTACAAGATCACCGACAAGTGGTCGGTCGGAGCGGGTTTGAGGTGGCTGTTCTTCGATTTCGAGCAGTATTCGTATCCGCAAGTTCCGATGAACGGCGTGGAGCTCGCTAGATTCAAAAACCACATAACCGGCGACAACGACTTCAAGGATTTCGGCTGGCAGATCGGCACGAAATATGACATCACCGACACGTTTTCGGTGGGCGTCGTGTACAAATCGGAAATCGACGTGAAGGTAAGGGGCCGGTCGCGCAACCGGGTGGTTCGCGAAAACAACGCCGGCATCCGCCAGCTGGCGACGGCGAAGACCTACCAGACTATGATGGAGAGCGGCTACACGCCGGCCCAGATCGCGATGATACCGGCTGCGGTCAAGGAACGCTACATCAGCACGGCCGATGCGACGATACGCAGCAGCGTTTCGTCAGAGGCGCGCAAGAGGACCGGTCGCGGCGGGTGCGACCTCTCCCTGCCGCAGTCGATCGCCGGCGGTTTCAACTGGGACGTGTACCCGACCTGGCATATCGGCGCGATGGTGTCGTGGACGCAGTGGGGAGAGTTCGGCAACCTTTACTTCGACCTGCCGCCCGACGGGAAGGAAGGCGACCGCGACATCAAGATGGACTGGCGCGACACCTGGAGGTTCTCGATCGGTTCGTGCTGGGATTTCGCCGAGGACTGGCGGTGGATGGTCTCGTACACGTATGACATGGACTCCACCAGAAGCACCCAGCAGTCGGTGATGCTCCCGCCGGCAAACCGCCACATTCTCGGAACCGGATTTACGTGGAACTGCTGGGGAGGTTTCGAGCTGGCGCTTTCGTATGCGTGCATTTTCATGGACGGACGCGACATGCACATGGACGACGCGCTCGGCAACACCTACGATCTGGAGACTGATTGGGGCTTTTGCCACGCCGGCGGCTTCTCGGTCACCTACAGGTTCTGACGCATGAAGGTCGCGCTTACGGGAAGCGTGGCGCTCGAGCTGATTGCGCCGTATTTCCGTGAAGCGGGATACGAGATTGTGCCGCAGGAATCCGCCGGGACGGAAGGGTTCCTGCCGGATTTCGTCTACGACGTGACCTCCCACGACGGCGTTCTCGAAAAGGAGGTCGAGGGCTTTCGCGACGGGCGCATGCTCAAGCTCGCCGGGATGCCGTATTCGCTGGACGGTATACGGGCGATAGTGGATGAATTCTCGTTCGAGGTACTGAAGTCTCCGCGCAAAGTCCTCGCGGTCGACGCCGACAATACGCTGTGGAAGGGGATACTCTCCGAGGACGGACCCGATGCGCTCGTGCCGTATTCGGAGTTCCAGGAGGGTCTGAAGGCGCTTCGCGACGACGGCGTGGCGCTGGTGCTGCTGTCCAAGAACGATCCTTTCGAACTGGACTGGTTTACGCTCTGCAAAGTCAACTGGGCGCCGAAGGCCGGGAATCTGGTCGAGGCCTGCAGGGAGCTGAACCTCGGCACCGACAGCGTGGTGTTCGTCGACGACAATCCGCACGAACGCGCGCAGATGGCGGCGCATCTGCCCGAAGTCGCGGTCGCGCCGTTCCCCGAAGACATGTCGAAGCCGGCGCAGTTTCTGCGCAGATTGCGGGAATACTTCTTCTTCGACATGGGGAAGACCGACGAGGACCGACTGCGCGCGGCCGACTACCGCGCGAGAGCGGCGAGGCCGCGCAATTTCGCGGACAGCGGCGAATACCTGCGCGATCTCGATCTCCGCGCGGCGCCGTCGCTGGCGGCCGAGGGCGATCTCGACCGTCTTGCGCAGATGGCGGGAAAGACCAACCAGTTCAATGCGACCACGAAAAGGCGCACGCGCGGAGATTTCGCCGCTCTTATCGCTGATCCGTCGAAGAGAGTGTACGCGTTCAGGGCGTCGGACCGGTTTGGTAAGCAGGGGCTGGTATGCTACATAGTCGCCGATCTCGCCGGACGAAGGATAACCGATTTCGTCATGAGTTGCCGCGCGATGGGGCGGACGCTCGAATTTTTCGCATATGCGTTCGTCTGCTCCGATCTCGGGTTCGAGCCGGCGATCGATTTCGCCGAATCCGGGAAAAACCGTCCATTCGCGGACTTCCTCGCCAAGCTCGCGAAGGGCGAACGAAAGACATGGTACAAATGAAGAAGACAGCACTGGCCGCCATGGCGGCTCTGGCCGCAATCTGCGCGATCGCCTCCGAGTCGCCGCGATGGATGAACATCGCGCCGCTGGATTCTCCCGACGCCGAAGCGGTGGCGCAAGACCAGCGTTTTCTGGTGGAGAACACGATAATCGACTCTACGGCGTTCATGTGCACGCTGGTTCCCGAGGGCGAGCCGGTCTTCGACAAGGCCGCAGTGTACGCGCCGCTTTTCGCGGACATGAAGAAGCGTCTGGAGGGCATCAGGTGCGGAGTGCTTTTCCAGGCGACGATGGGCCACGGCTGGATACCGGATTCCCGCGCGTCGTACCAGACCATAGTTCTCGCCGACGGCAGTTCGCCGTACGTGTTCTGTCCGCTCGACGAACGGTTTCTTGGCTACATCCGGGCGCAGGCGGCGACGCTGGCGGCTCAACGGCCCGATTTCTTCATGATCGACGACGATACCCGGCTTATAACCGGTCGCGAGGCGTGCTACTGTCCGTTGCATTTGAAGGAGATGGAGCGCCGTCTCGGGCGCGAATTCACCCGCGAGACGCTTGCCGAGGCCGTGCGCGGCGACGAGACCGCGGCAAAAGAATTTTCCCGTCTGCTTTCCGATTCGGTGGCGGGCATGGTCAAGGCCGTGCGCGAAGAGTTCGACAAGGTCGACGCTTCGATACCTGGTTCGTTCTGCTGCTGCCTGTGGGACGCGCAGTATGCGGCGCGGATGGCGCGCATACTCGCGGCGGAAGGCCAGACGCCGGTGGTCAGGCTCAACAACAGCAGATATCTCGGCGAAAGCGCCAGGGACGTTCCGGCATGGCTGCATCGCACGGCGATGCAGCTGCACACGATCCCGGACGACGTGATAGTCATCGACGAGCCCGACACCTGTCCGCATAACCAGTATTCCATGAGCGCCAAAGATCTCGCCGCGCATATCGCGCTTTCGGTCCTCGAGGGCTGCAGAGGCGGCAAAGTGTGGATTACCCGGCTTTCGGGCGACGAGCCGGCGAGCGGGCTGGCCTACCGCCGCGAGCTTGCCGGAAAGCGCGGTTTTTTCGAGAAGCTGCTCGAACTCGAGCCGTCGTGGGACGGAGTGAAGATTCCGTTTCCGCAGCATCCCTACGCGCAGCCGTACGGCTGGTGGGGACTGAAAAGCTGGGATGGCGCGGCGCTGGGCAAATTCGGCATACCGTTCGCCTGCACCGTACGCGACGCGCGCATTTCGGCCATCTCTGGCGAAGACGTGCGGCAGCTTTCCGACGGCGACATATCGTTTCTGCTTTCGCGAAAGGCGATAATCGACGGAGAGGGGGCGCTCGCGCTCGCGCGGCGCGGTTTCGGCGAGCTGATCGGATGCGACGCGAAGCCGTGGGAAGGGCCGGTGGCGTCTTTCGAGACCATCGGCTCCGGCGGGCGGATCAACGACATGGTCTGGGCGGTGAAGCTCGAAGGGCTTGACCCTCGCGCGGAGACGCTCTCCACCCTATGGCACCGCGAAGCCGGGCTTTCGAGCAATGCTGTCGAAATCGGGACTGGCAGCTACCGGTTCCGCAACAGCGCCGGCGGCGAAGTCGTGGTTCTCGCAGCCACGCTGCCAGATTACGTCTCCATCGACGCATTCTCGTTCTACAACGAGACGCGGAAGCGCCAGATTGTCGAGTATTTGGCGCTTCTTTCCGGCGGCGAGACCGATTTCCCGCACTATCCCGGAACCGGGGAGGTCATGGTGAAGTGGGGTCGCGCAAAGGGGGGCGAGCGCATACTCGCGGCGGTGAATCTCGGCCACGACGATCTCGATTCGCTTGGGATTAAATTCCCCAAGGGGCTGGAGCCGGCCGGAATAAGGCGGCTCGCGGCGGACGGATCGTGGGAAAATCTCCGGTTCGGCACCGGACCCGGCGGCGACTGCGTCATCGAAACGAAACTCGGTTTTCTCGACCCTGCGGTTTTCGCGGTCGATCTCGCCTATCCGGTCGCGCGCGAGGATCTGCACACCCGGGATCCATACATCGTCGTCGACCGCGAAGAGGGCAAATACCTGCTTTTCACGACATATTACGTCGAGCCGGGGACGGGCGGCGACTACTTCGGCATGACCGGCCGCGGCGTGCAGCTCTACGAATCGCCGGATCTCGAGCACTGGAGCGAGCCGAAGCCGGTTCTCGAGATTCCCGGGGACGTGGATTCGACTGCGATATGGGCGCCGGAGGTGCACGAATACGGCGGCAAATGGTATGTGTTCGCGACGGTAAACTATTCCGACGGCAAACGCGGAACGTGGACGTTCGTCTCCGACGACGTGCGCGGTCCGTACCGGGTGATGAAGCGCAAGTCTATAACCCCCGAGGGCTGGCGTTCGCTCGACGGCACGCTCTGGGTGGAAGACGGGCGTCCATACATGGTTTTCTGCCACGAGTGGGTCGATGTCGGCGACGGCGAGGTGTGCGCGGTTCCGCTCTCGGGCGACTTGTCCGAGGCGGCAGGCGAAGTCACGACGCTTTTCAGGCAGAGCGACGCGCCGGACGGGCTCGACAAGGTGAGGATAACCGACGGTCCGTTTCTGCGCCGCAAGAAGAACGGAGAGCTGTGGATGATCTGGAGCACGGTTCTCAAGGACGGCAACTACAGCGTCTACAAGGTAAAGAGCGAGAGCGGCACTCTGGCCGGGCCGTGGAAGAACCACGAGCTTCTGTTCGGCGAGAACGGCGGGCACGCGATGATTTTCGAAGATCTCGAAGGGCGGCTGAGGATAACCCTGCACACGCTCGACACCTGGGACGAACGCGCCGCCTACATACTCATGGACGAAGACTGGAACGCCGACCCCGGTTCGGTCGCCGACAACCGCAGGCGCGGGGGCTACGTGTTCTCGTATTTCAGCGACCGCGTCTCTGGCGGACGCGCGGGCGAGGCGGCGGGTCTGCATCTCGCGTGGAGCTACAATGGACTCGACTGGTTCCCCCTGAACGGCGACCGGCCGGTTCTCGCGCCAAAGGCCGGGGCTGGCGGGCTCATGCGCGATCCTTCGATAGCCAGAAGCGACCAGAACGTTTTCCACATGGTCTGGTCGACCGGATGGAGCGGGCGCGAAATAGGCCACGCCAAAAGCATCGATCTCGTCCATTGGTCCGCGCAGGAGACGCTGGACGTGATGGGGTTCGAGCCGTCGGCGAAGAACGCCTGGGCCCCGGAGGTTACGTTCGACCGCGACGAGGGCTGTTTCTATGTATACTGGGCTTCGATGGTTTCCGATTCACCCGTGGCCGACGTCGGCGGAATGGATCACCGTATCTACGCCGCGACCACATGGGATTTTTCCGAGCTTTCCCCGTCCCGGCTTTGGTTCGACCCGGGTTTCAGCTGCATAGACGCGGCTGCGGTCAAGGATGCGAAGGAGGGTGACTGGATACTGTTCGTCAAGAACGAGAGCGCGCAGCCGTTGTGCAAAGACATACGTATGGTCCGCGCGAAATCGCTGAAAGAGGGGTTCGACCCGGCGAATCTTTCCGGCCCGATAACCCCAAGCTGGACCGAGGGCCCGACGGCGTTCTGGGTCGGCGACGACCTGTATCTGTTTTTCGACCGCTACGCCGAAGGCGGATACGGTGCGCTCAGGAGCCGCGATCGCGGACATAGCTGGGAGGATATAACCGACTTGGTCGCCTTCCCGCCGGACGCCAGGCATGGAACCGTGTTCCCGGTCACCGATTCGGTCCTGAAGGGGCTTTTTGACGCATATGACCGATAGGTCGCGCGGGATACTCTCGATTCTCGCAAGCGCCTTCGGTTTCTCCATGATGGCGTTTTTCGTGCGCCTTGCAGACGATTGCGGCGATTCGCTGTCGGCCTTCCAGAAGGGATTTTTCAGGAACGCCGTCGCTTTCGCGATCGCATCGTTCGCGCTGGCGCGCAAACGCGGCCGGCTGCGTCCGTTTCCCGCCCGGTCGGTGCCGGTGCTGCTTTTGCGCTGTCTGCTCGGTACGATCGGTATCTTCGCCAATTTCCATGCCCTTGGCCGCATACCGATCGCCGAGGCGCAGACGCTTAACAAGACCGCTCCGTTCTTCACGGTCGTCGCCGCCTGGCTTTTTCTCGGCGAGAAGGCGTCGGCAAGACAGTTCGCGGCGCTTGCTATCGCCTTCGCCGGCGTGGTTCTCGTCGCCAAGCCCGGTTTCGCGGGGCCGGCGTCGCTGCCGCTTTTGATCGCGCTTTTCGGCGGCGTCTGCGCCGGCGGAGCCTACGCATGCCTGCGCTCGCTGCGGCGCCGGGGCGCGGAGCCGGCGTCGATCGTGTTTTTCTTCAGTCTGTTCTCGTGCCTCGCCTCGCTGCCGTTCTTCGTATTCGATTTTACGCCGATGACGGCCGCGCAGACGGCGGTTCTCGTCTTGGCCGGGATTTCCGCCGCGCTCGGCCAGTTCGGCATAACCGCCGCCTACGGTTTCGCCGCGCCGAGAGAGATTGCCGTCTACGACTACTCCAGCATCGTTTTCACAGCACTTCTGGGGTTCGCATTCTTCGGCCAGCTCCCCGACGCGCTTTCTTTCGCCGGCTTCGCGCTTGTCGTTTTCGCCGCGGCGTGGATGCATTCGCGTATTGACGCGGTAAGACGCAAAATGGTACAATCCGCACCATG
>JAGDAE010000063.1 GCA_017959645.1 Kiritimatiellia bacterium | reverse complement strand
GTGTCGTCGGTGCTCCCCTGGTTGCCCATCTGGGTGCAGACGCCGGCGGCCTTCGCCAGATTGCTCAGGTAACGGGCTTCGCCGATCGTGCGGGTGAGCGGCTTCTGCGTGTAGCAGTGTTTCTTCGCCTTCAGGCCCATGGCGGTGATGACCGTGTGCATGTGGTCGGTGGTCGAGCAGGTGAGCGCGTCGAACTTGTCGCCCATTTCGGCGAACATGTCGCGGAAATCGACGTAGCGCTTGGCGTCGGGGAAGTTTTCGCCCATGCTGGCGAGGGTGCCCTTGTCAACGTCGCAGAGGGCAACGACTTTACCGAAGATGCCGGCCTGCTGAATGTCGCCGGCCCCCTTGCCGCCGACGCCCCCGCCGGCGCCCGCCACGCTCTGAAGTGCCGAGGCGCGGGCGATTTTCTTCTGATTGCCGCTGGCAACCAGGAAGCCGGCGCCGGCGACGGTCGACGTTTTCAGAAAGTCACGACGAGAGAACTTTGTCATTTTACGGTTCCTTATTGGTTGTATGGTTTAACGGGAGAAACGGAATCAAAGAGAAACGCGTATTTCTCTCAGATCCCGTTTCAATTAAGACGCGTGTTTCAGAGCGGTACGCTCAGACTTGCCTCAGACCTCGATATTGTCGTAGCCCGGCTGATACTTCGGACGAACCAGTTCGGCAACGCCCGGGGTCTTGAGGGAGGCGAGATTCTTGACCACGAGTTTTTCGGCGTCCCATTCGATCTTTTCGCCCCGTTTGCCCGGTTCGGCGGCAGCCCAAACGGCGAGGTTCCCCAGGAGGATCGTCTCGGTGAGCGGACCGCCGCGGTCCGAGAAGCTCGACCAGCAGAGTTCCGGCTTGCCTTCCCACATCGCGGTGAACCATTCGAGCTGGTTACGGCGGTCGAAGTCGCCGTCGTATTCCGGCGCGGCGCGGAATTCGACGCCCGGAAGTTCGGGCAGCTCGGCGCCGCCTTCGGCCTTGAGCTCGTAGCTCCCGCCGTAGTCGTTCGGGGAGAAGAGAACGCCCTTCTCACCGACGATGAGCGCGCCGCTGTCGGTCGGATCGATCCCGTATTTGGCGAGAAGTTCTTTCGGCGGGGTCTGCTTCGAGTCGTACCAGGTGTAGGGAAGCGGGCCGCGCCAGTCGTTGGCGGGGAACTCGTACCAGATGCGCGACGAAGCCGGGAAGCTGTTGTAGTCGTGCCCGGAGCTTTCGGCGACCACGCTGGTCGGGTTTTTCAGTTCGCACGCCGCGTACGGAAGGTTGGCGGTATGGCACGCCATGTCGCCGAGCGAGCCGGAACCGAAGTCCCACCAGCCGCGCCACGAGAAGGAGTGATAGACGCCCGGCCAGTATTCGCGGTAGGGCGCGGTGCCGAGCCAGAGTTTCCAATCGAGCACTTCGAGCGCCTTTTTGATCTGCTCTTCTTTTTCGGCGATTTCGTCTTCGGCGATATCGGGATCTTCTTCACGGATCTGCTTGCTGAACTTTTCGAGCGTCATGTCGCGGTTCGGACCCTGCGGCCAGACCGGACGGTTCGTCCAGACGTGAACCTCTTTCAGTTCGCCCAGGACGCCGGCGCGGACCTGAGCGGCGCCGCGGCGGACGGTGTCGAGCGAGCTGCCCTGGTTCCCCATCTGGGTGCAGACGCCGGCGGCCTTGGCGAGGTTCCCCAGGTAGCGCGCTTCGCCGATCGTACGGGTCAGCGGCTTCTGCGTGTAGCAGTGTTTCTTCGCTTTGAG
>JAGDAE010000062.1 GCA_017959645.1 Kiritimatiellia bacterium | reverse complement strand
GCACGTTTTCCGGGTGCGCGGCGGCGTAGCGGGTGGAGAAGAACCCTCCCCAGCTCATGCCGACCAGATTCGCCTTGGGGTCGAGATCGTATTTTCCGACGAGGAACTTCTGGAAAGCGGCGGCGATTTCCACGCCGCCGTCAGTCATTCTGGTGTCGAAAAGATCGATCGTCGCATGATGGAAGCCGCGGCGCAGAAGGTCGAGAACGCCCGTGCGGTCCACGAATGCGTCCGCCCATTGGATCGTCCAGGTCCACGGGCGCCCCTGCGCCGGCTCGACGGAAGGCTTGACGATCCACGCCTGGCGTCCTTCGAACTCGAACGTTTCGCGTTCGAATCCATGCCAAGTGTCGGCGCATGCGCCGAGAGCGCAGAAAACGGCGGCTGCGAATACTGTCTTTTTCACGGTTCTGAAAGTGCTTTCGATTTGAGTTCGCGTTCGAGTTTTACACCAAGGGAGATTATCTTCAGCGCCGGACCTTTCACGCACTGCCCCGACGGCTCTTTCGCCGCCAGTTGCATGGCGGCCTCGTGTTTCTGCGTCGCCTTGGCGAGCAGATCGCCCACATCCTCGAGATTGCGGAAAAGCCTGTCGACATAACCGACCAGCTTGCGCGCCTCTTCGCGGATGTTCTCGGTGTTGCGGTCGATGTCGTAGCGCGACCAGGCGCGGCTGACGAGAATGAGAAAACCGAACAGCGTGAGCGGCGAGACGAGGGCGATGTTGCGCTTGCAGGCGTAGTCGACGATCGACGGGTCGCTTTCGAGCGCGGCGGAGAGGGCGGCGTCGCAGGGTACGAACATCGCCGTCAGCGGAACGTACGAATAGCCGGCGCGCGGAGGCGAAAGCCGGTTCGGGTAGTCGGTCTTGCAAAGCGCGTCGATGTGGTTCCTCACGCTCTTGGCGTGCTCGCGCAGGGCGGCGCGGCGCTCTTCCCCCTCCGGCATGCGGTACGCCTGCTCGTATTTGGTCCAGCTCATTTTGGAATCGACGACGAGAATCTTCGAGCTGCCGGGGTCGAAAATCTGGTAGTCGGGTATGTAGTCGCCGGAACCGGTCTGCGCGAGATAGTGCTTGCCCTCTTCCAGTCCGCAATCCTCGAGCACCCTGCCGAGGATCGCTTCGCCCCAGTTGCCCTGCTTTTTGTTCGCGCCGGTCAGGGCGTCGGTGAACGATTTCGCCTGGGCGCCGAAACTGGCCGAGGTTTCGCGGATGCCTTTGAAGAAGTCTTCGATCTTCACGCCAAGTTCGCCGTTCGTCTTTTTCGACGCCTCGGCCGCTTTCGCGAAATCGTCCAGCCGCTGATGCATCGGCGCGAGAAGATTCTTCACCTGTTCGGCGTTGCGCGAGGCGAGCTCGCGCTCACGCCGGGCGAGTTCGTCAGCGGCGAAGTTGCGCATCTCGGCGAGCATGCGCTCGAACCGGCGCTCGGCGACGCGCCCCGAAAACAGCGCCCACACCGCGAGCGCGCCGGCGGCGATCCCGGCGAACGCGGCGGCTATCGCAATCGCCGCGGTCATTTCAGGCAGCTCCAGCCTTCCGGACAGTGGACGATGTCGATTTCGGTTCCGCCGCCGGCCTTCTTCCACGCGATCTCGAGATCTTCCGTCTCCGAGAGCGGAACGGTGCCGCGGCAGAATTCAAGCGGGATTGCGCTGTCGACCTTGAGTTCGACCGTCTTGGACGCGCGGTCTATCTTCGCTATGCCGAGCACATCTCTCAGCAGCATCACCGCTACGTGCGAAGCGAAGCCGTGGTCGCAGCTGTTGGTGATGTAGTCGTGCTCCCAGAGCGTGCCGGTGCGCGCGGCCATTCCCGCGAAATATCCTTTCGCCTGGTCGAGGATCTGCGCGGCGCGCCCGTCGCGCGAAAGCAGCTCGAGCCGCAGATAGTTGCCGACGAATGCGTTGGCGAAATGTATCTGCGGATGCAGCTCTGTGGTTTTGCGCTTCGGTCCGAAATCCTCTACCAGCCGCTTCCACAGTTCCGGATATTCCTCTTTCGAGGCGGTGCCGAAATAGAACGCGTAGTACTGGCACGTCTCGGTGCACTCGCCCGAAAGCTTGAGCGAACCGTCTTCCTGGCGCACCGCGTTGTCGCAGAACCACTCGCCGGTCCACGACTGCTCGCGCACCGTTCTGCGCACCCTCTCCGCCTCCTGCGCGCAATCCTTCCAGCCATAGAGTTCCGCCGCCACGTCGAGCGCCTTCGCCCACGTCATGTTCGACGGATAGTTCACGTCCTGCACGAGATCGTTGGCCGCGCTCCATTCGATGAACACCCAGCCCGGGAGCTTTTCGAGCAGCCCGTCGGAGTTGCGGTATTTCCGGAACGCCTCGACGGCGCCCTTGACCTTCGGTTCCATCGCGTCGACCAGTGAGCGGTCGCCCGTGCGCTCGAAATGCTCGCCGAGCTGGATTATCAGCCAGAGATTCCAGTTCGGCAGCAGCCATGCCTCGGCGGGATAGCACATCGGCAGGAACCCCTCCGGTATTCCCGGATACGACGAGGCGAACGCGAAATTCTCGAGAAAGCAGCGCTCGACCGGATTGCCGCCGGTAAGCCAGCGCTCGGTGCGGGACGAGAAGAACGAATCGCAGCACCAGCCGGCGCGTTCCCTCGACGGGCAGTCGGTGAGAACATCGACCGCGTTCTGCGAAAACGTCTCGCGCGCCGCCTCGAAGATGACGTCGAGCGTGTCGTCCGACGATTCGAATCTGGCGCGGCCGCACCGTGCATTCTTGTAGGCGCGCACGAACAGCCCTGAGACGTCGCCTTCGAATCCGTCCGAGAGTATCTTCATGTAGCGGAAGGTCCCCGGCTCGAACGCCTCGACGTCGTATTCGCCCGGCTCCTCGAAGTCGTACGTAACGGCGTTCACGCACTGCCACCCCATGCGCTGCACGTCGATATCATCGTCGCCGACGAGAACCTCGTCGTAGTGGAAATACACCCTTCCAGGCTTGCGGCAGACGACCTTGGCGCCGATGAATCCGGTGTCGCAGAAACCATGGTCGAAAAGCAGATACGATTTTGGATCTAGCCGGTAGCGCGACGCCGCCGGCAGCGGACGCCGGTCGGCTTCGCAAAGCTTCTGTATCTCGACGACCGGCTGGACGCCGATCTCGTCCGGCGCGTATCCGCGCATCGGATCCTCCTCGCCGGTCACCGAACGCCCCGGATGCACCGTCGCGTCCTCGCGGTATTCCAGCCGTCCGCGTCTGATCGGGGCGAAAGCTCCGGAAACCGAATAGTCCGGATACGGCGCGGTACGGCCGATCCACGCCGGCGAACCTTCTGCGATCGAAAGCTGCAAGGTCTCGCGCGGCGCGCCTTTGCGCCAGGCCGCGAAATCGCTCTTCAGCGAATAAACTTCGCAGAACGGGCGCTGGAACGAGAACCGCGGCACCTTCTGCACGCGCTCCGTGATCACGGTGGCCTCGAACGACTTGCCGTCGCCGGTCGCGGCGACGACCCCGCCGGCAGAATCCAGCAGCTCGGCGGCGAGATACGCGCTCTCGTTGACGAGATAGAACGTGTCGACGTTGTAGCCGGCGACCTCGAAGGCGAGCACGTTCTCGCCCGCGAGCGTACGCCCGACGAGAGGAATCACGTCCACGCGGTCGATTCCGTGCGGGCCGCGCGCCGGACCGTAGGCGAGGAATTCGCCGTTGAGCCATACGCGGGCGATGCTGCTCGCCGAATAGCGAAGCTCTGCCGCCTTCGCGCCATCGAAGCGCACCCTGAAGCCGATCGTCAGATTGCGCTCGGTCTCGCGCCCCGCCTCCCATACCGGGCGGGCCGCCTTGAACGTCTCGCCGCCCGCCGCCGCGCAAAGCGCCAGCGCCGCAAAAAACACTCCTGCCTTCATTTACGTATCCCTTCTTTTTCAGTCTGCGCAAAAACGTCCACCATGTTGGCGCCGAAAAGGACGATTTGCCAGCTTACGTACATCCACGCAAGCACGATCGGAAAAAATGCGAACGAGCCGTACAGCGCCGAGGATTTGGCGATCCCCACCTGCGCGACCGCGCAAATCTTCATCCACATCCCGAAAAGGAACGCCGTCGCCATCCCGCCGCGCCACGCATGGCGGAAACCGACGCGGCAATTGGGAATCACCCAGAAAACGAACGCGAAATTGAGCGACGCCATCGCGAACGTCGTCGCGAAACGGAAAAACCACGAATCGAGCAGCATGATCGCGCCGTCCGACACCCACTTCGTAAGCCACAGCGCCCCCATCGTCGCCGTCAGTATGTTCTTGACCGTGCCCAGCAGCGGAATCGACATCGCGAGCGCCGCGAAAATCGGCACGACTATCGAAATGGCGAAATACAGCGCCGCGCGGCGGAAGAACGGCCGCGGCTTGGGAACCCCGAATATCTCGTTGAAGCTGACCTCGATCATGCCGACCGAAGAAATCACCGTCCACAGCAGAAAGCCGAACCCGATCCACCCGAGCGTGCCGATGTCGAAGTTGTCGATGCGCTCGAAGACGACGTTGGCTATCTCCCGCGCCTGCTTCGAAAACTCCTCGGCCGCGATGCGCTTTTTCTCCAGCGCCTCGTCCGTCGGGGCGGCGAGGCTGGCGATGTCGTCGTCCTGGCCATGCTCGACGTTGGCGATCATCGCGTCGAGCCGCTCGTTTATCCTGGCGTGCGCGTAATGGTCGACGCCGCACATCTTGGCCGTGAACAGCAACAGGCACAGCATAGGAACGTAGGCCAGCATCGAAAAATACGTAAGCCCGGCCGCGTGCATCGAACATTTGTTCGCCAGAAAGCCGCGGACCGATCGCTTGAAGAATTCCATCGTTTTGCCGATCATATCAAACACCCCGCCGCCATGCCCAGCAACATTCCGGCGACCGCCACCAGCGCAAGCACGGCGAGATTCTGCCGGAGATTGCGGTTGGTCCTGAAAAGCACGAGCATCCCCACTCCGCAACCGGTGAAGGAACTGGCCATGAGCGCGCCGGACGAAATCAGCTCCGGATGCTCCACGTAGAGCCCTGCCGCCGCCGCCGACACCGCGCAGTTGGGAACAAGCCCTATAAGCGCGCCGACGAACGCACCCGACACCGGACGATTCAGCGCCAGCGATTCCAGCGCGCCGGCCCCGAAAAAGTGCAGCGCCAGCTCGACCAGCGCGGAAACGGCGAAGACGAACGCGAATATCTCGGCCGTGTGGATCAGCGCGGGGACAACTATCCCCTTGTGCTCGCGGCAGCTGCAGCGGCTGTGCACGCAAAGCTCGTCGACCTTGGCGACCGGAACGTTGCTGCCCCTGAAAAGCACGACAAACGCATTCACCAGAAATCCGGCGACAAGAGCGGACACCGTCTTGACCGCGACGATCTTGACTATGAGCCCGGCCGGCGCCTTCGCGCCGATCATGACCGGTATCAGTTCGTCTGAAGTTGAAAGGAAGACCGCGAGCAGAGTCCCGATGGTGATTATGCCGCCTGAATAGAGCGAAGCGGCCACCGCCGAGAATCCGCACTGCGGGAATACGCCGGCGAGCGCCGCAGCCGCGGGGCCTATGGAGCGGGCGCGCTCGAGACACTTCTCAAGCGCGCCGCCGGCGTGGACCTCGAGCCATTCCAGCGCCAGATAGACGGCGAACAGGAACGGCAGGAGCTCCAGCTGCTCCAGAACGAAATCTATCACGCCGGGGCGATGGCTTCGTTCGGGCACTGCGCGGCGCAGGCGCCGCAGTCGACGCACTTTTCAGGGTCGATCGAATAGGGCGTTCCCTCGGCGATCGCCTCGGCCGGGCACGCATCCTTGCAGCATCCGCATGCGACGCATTTGTCGGCGGCTATTTTATGGGCCATTTTGTTTTCTCCTTCTTTGGTGGTTGAAACCTGCGGATATTATATCATATTTCCCCGCTCCCGTGGGCGAAAAACGGATGTGGCGCCCGCGAAAGCGCCGGTACCCCTCGCGGACCGTCCCGCTGCCCGCCCCCTCGTCTATCGGGATGGAGAGGGGGCCGGTCATCTGGATGGGCTACTTTATGAGAACCGGACAGGCGATGGACGGCTTTTTGACGCTCGCCGAGCCGTATCCGACCCCGTCGACCATCATGCCCGTCACGTTGACCGTAACCTTCTTCATCTTCGGCGTTTTGCCCGATGTGTTGAGCGCATACACCTTGAACGAGCCCTTGAAGGTCCCCTTCTTGGCAGTATACGTCAGTTTCAGGTTGGAATAGTTGGTCTTTGCCGGATC
>JAGDAE010000061.1 GCA_017959645.1 Kiritimatiellia bacterium | reverse complement strand
CCTTCTGGTGGAGCATGTCGATGTTCTGAGTGGCGATCCCCTTCATTCTGCCAATGTCTTCGAGGTGCTTCAAAGCCATATGCACCGGCCCGGGGGAAAATCTCGACAACCCGTAGACGAGATCGGCGCACCCGCGATAGTAGATCGAGGGATCGCGGTCGAACCAATCTATGTCGAAGATGCGTTCGGCGCCCGGCTGGCGGTAAAGTCCCTGAGGGCCGCGAAAATCGGGAATCCCGCACAAAGTGGAAATACCGGCACCGGTCAGGCAGCCGATCCGGCGCGATTCGAGAAGCAGTTTGCGCAAATCCTCCACGATCTCACCTCGCGGCGACCGCACTCATTTCCTTGAGCGGAATCCTGCCGCCTTCGGCCTTTGTCCAGTCTCCGTCTTCGACCGCCCTGTATTCGACGACCGGTCTGCCGTCCAGCGATGCCTCGACGGTTGCATCCTCGCGGGAGAAATTGGCGATCACGCCCATCGCACTGCCGTCACCGGCCACGAACCGCGAATAGGCGCCGTCGGCAAGTCCCGACACCTCGATCCCGACGCGGCCGGTGAACTCGCCGTCCCAGAGCCACTTGCGCAGCCCGGTCCTGAATGCGTCCATCTTGCGTCCGTATTCGAGCGTAAGCGGAAAATCCCGCAGCCGGCCGTGGAAGTTGTACGGCTCGTAGCTCATGATGTAGCGGTTAAGCAGGCACTGGTTGACCATGTTCCGGTCGTTGAAACCCTGGATGCCGACCATCAGCTGCACACGGGGACGAAGATATCGCTGCATTGGAATGTGCCCGGCCACGCGCGTGCGGAAGTACGAGAGGTTGTACTGCTCGAACTGCCAGTCGTTGCACCCTTCGCCGGCGAAGAGAAAATCGTCCGTCACTCCATCATGGCGGCGGAAACGCTCGATAAGCAGATTGTCGTTGCGGTAGACCGGCCAGCCGTACCGGTGACCGTGGGACATGTCGAAACAGGCGAGCGCAGGCAGACGGAACGCGCATTCGTCGTAAAGTATGCCTACCGCACCAAGACCGAGCACCTTGTCGAATTCCCGGTCGCAGATATCGAGATATTCGTCGCAGCCGAAACACATGACCGAAAAATTCTTCGTGTTTATGTCGAGGAACTGCGCTGGGGTGAAATACTTGTATCCGCCCTTGAAATACGCATCGCCATAGGGATCTTTCACGGCATACTTCACCAATTCGTCGCGGTACCATCGCTCGGCGCGATCCGCCCAGGTGAACTTCGAGAAGATTATTATTTTGACCCCCAGCTTCTCGGCCTCGGCGATGGCGGCGGCCAATTCCTCGCGCGTGCCGAGCCGCGGGTCGGTGTCGTGCGAAGGATTTCCCTGGTCCTGTCCGCCATTGTTCCAGCCGATAAGCTGGATCGCCTTGACCCCGTACCCGGCGCACTCGGCGGCGATCTCGGGGAGTTCCGTATAGCGCCAGCGCAATTCGTCCTCTGGCGAGTTTATGTGCAGCTCGAGCCATGCGTTGGGTTCGGAGATCCACGCCGGCGCCGGTGCGTCTTTCGAGAAGCCGCCGATCCAGCCCTTGTAGACGTCGGCGCCAGCCTCCCATCCGCCGCGATACGCCTCGAGCATGACCGGCGCGAGATCCTCGCTTTCGCCCGGCATCACGTACGGTTGATGGACGGTATGGACGACGGTATGCACCGGCTTGCCTCCGATTTCGTCGCCGTCCGGCACGTGTCCGTAAAGCGAGTCGTCGTAGCCCGGGAAAAGTTCGCAAAACCACGTAAGCGTATCCTCTGTGCGTCGCATCGTCCCCAGATACAGGCCCTGGCCGTCGTCGTGAATGAATACGAACGGTTCGCAAGCGGTCGTGCCCAGTCTCGTGATAGTCGGATGCTCGCATCCGTAGTCGCCCTGGTGTCCGGCGAAGTGCGGCCAAAGATCGATCTCGCCCGCCTGGCCGTAGCCAGGCTGCAGAAGCTGCAGGCGTTTGGCGTCCGCCGGCCGGCCGAGATCGCCGATCACCGGCGCATAGACGCTTTCGACGACATGCGGGGAATTGTTGTCGATTCGCGTGCGCCAGACCGCATGCGACTCTTCGGCGCGGATTTCCTGCACTATCCTGATGTCGAGATCGCCGGTGCGCTCTGATGTTACGCCGTTCCATGTAAAACGCACGAAACCGTCGCCGGACTCGAACTCGGGACGTTTCTGTCCGACGCCGAAAATCGGATTGTCGCGATGGTCATCGTCCATCGGAACGATGAGTTTCCACGACATTCCGAGTTCCGGGCGGCGCTGTATCCGCCATCCGGTGGATTTCGCGGTCATCGAGACCAGCGAACCGTTCTCCAGCGAAAATTCCAGCGCAAGCGTCTCGGTATCGAGCGTAGCGTTCCCGGCGAACACCGACATTGCGGACATGGCCGCGCCCGCCGTGAGCATCTTCATGTTCATGTGCATCGTTCCTATTTGCGTATGAGCAGTTCCACCGGACCGAGAAGTCCAGATCGTTTTAGCGGTTCATCCGCACCGACCGATTCCAGCGCGAGATATGTCGGGCGTTCGCTTTTCGGCAGCGCGGCGTCGCCCGCAAGCCGGTTGACCCAGGTCGTAAGCACCTCGACTTCAAGTTCGTTTTCGCCCTCTTTCACTAAACCTGAAACGTCCAGCATGTACGGCGCAAAGCAAACTCCGCCGGCGCTGCGTCCGTTTATCTTGACCTTTGCCGTCTCGTTGACCGCGCCGAGCGAGAGCACGACTTTGCCGGACGGAGCTTCGGGAAGCGTGAACGAAGTCGTGTACGTTATCCTGCCTGAATAGTTCCGTATCGCCGGGTCTCCGCTCGCAGACAGATCGAAAAGCTCTTTCGCGGCGACAGGCACGTCCGGGCCGCGATGGAGCGGATCGGCTTCAAACTCGAGTTTCCATTTGCCGTCCACGGCAACAGTCGCCATTTCTGGAACGCCGCGTCCGGCAGCCCTCTCCCCGGCAGGCTTCATCATCACGACAAAAGCGCTCTGGAGACGATCGAGCGAAAGGCGGACGAACGTGCGGCCGTTCTCGAATTTCCACACCGGCGCTTCTCCGTGCTCCAGCGTCTCCGCGCACCAGATTTCGGGAATCCGGCCGGTCGCCCTGAACGATACCTCGAACTCGCCGGTCGCTTCGCCGCTCTGGTTGGAGAGAAAGTAGATGTCGCCGTTTTCGAGCGTCCGGTGGCAATAGTCGATATCGAGATTGTCATCGCAGACGAAATCGGGTGCGCTGCCGCGTTCGGCGAGCGCGTCGTCGAGCGAAACGTCGTCGGACACGAAACCACCTCCCCACAGTTCGCCGGCCAGCTCTGCGACTTTCATGTCTGCGAACGGCTGGTTGGCAAGGCTCGGCGAACGCTTGGGCCTCGGTCCGATTACCTTCGCCCCCTTCTTCGCGAGCGCGCCGATCGCCGCCAGCGTCTCCGGCCTCATCGTATCGAGCCTGGGCAGCACGAGAACCTCGTATGACGTCCCGTGCGGCAGAACGATTCGCCCGTTGCCGTCGACGTCGGCCGTCTCTACAAGCACCTCGGCGTTGATGTAGTCGAACTGGCGTCCGCGCGGACAGGCCGGATCGATCGCACCGGTCATCTTCGGCGTGTCTTCGCCGATGAAATATGCGATGTCGGCGACATAAAGCCCCTGGCGGAGCATCCAGTTCGCCCGCTTCAGATAGCCGGTGTACAGATCCATGTGGCCGAACCACGAGTTGTGGCGGTTGAATTCCGTCCCGAACCATGCGTTCACGCCGGGAATGCGTTCGTCCGGCTGGTGGATGTACAGATGGAGGAGCGTGGCGTTTATGCCCTCGGCGAAAAACCGGTCGAGGCGCGACTTCAGCTCCATCGGCCCGCGGCGATATGCCATCCCGAAGCTTGAGCTCGTGTTCGATTCGCTCCAGACGAGATTCTTTCCGTAAATATGCGCGCAGCTCGTCGCCGCGCGGTTCTCGATGTCGCCGAGCGTCCCTTCGCTCCAGAATTCGCCCGCGATGCCGTCGGACTGGCCGCCGTACTGCAGAAACTCGCCGGGGAAGCCCCAGTGTCCGTAGCACTCGAGCCAGGTTTCGACGCCGTCGGCTTCGGACGCCTTTCTCAGCCCCGCCACATACGAATGGGCCGTTTCGTCGGCCACGAAACGCCTCACGTCCCAGAGAAAACGATCGGAAATGTCGCGCCCTTCGACATCGTATCCGAAAAACGCCGGCAGATACGGAGTAGGATCGTATCCGAACTTCGCCATGAAACGCTCCGCGAAACGGTCGGTCATGTTCTGTCCTCCGACCTCATAGCTGTCCAGAACCGAATATTTGAGCGCGTGCCGGTATTCGGCGGGAATCCTGTCGCGGAGCTTTTTCATGTACGCCGCGTAATGGTAGGCGACGTGCTCGGCGCTCATCTTGTCGACCTCGTATCCGGTCGCCTCGGGAACCGCAGGACCGTTCACCGTTCCCGTCGGCACCATTCCGAAACGGAACGACACGTAGTCTCCTTCCGGAAGTTTTTCGCCCGGCTTGAGGATTGTCGCTTTCGTAGCGTCGAGCCAAGTCCCCGGAATCTCCGTCGCCTCTGCCGGCCACATATAGTCGCTCCACATCGGAAGCGGGCTTTCGTACATCTTCGCGAGCGACTTCTCGGCGGCGTATGCTATTCCGGGTTCGGAACGCAGAGCCATCGAAGTGAACGCCCACGCCCCGTCCCCGAAATGCGGCGCGACCGTCACGCGGAACCGCTTCGCCGAAACCGCCGGAAAAGTCCCGGTCACCGGCGCATACGGCAGGAATCCGACATTGAGTTCCGGATTCTTTCTCGAAAAATCGAATTCTCCCGCTTTGATCCACCCGCCGTCCTTCTCCGCCTCCACCGTAACGTGCCCCGCATACTTGCCTTCGCTTAGGACAAGTTCCAGCGACTGGGCGGTGAAATCCCGTTCTGCCGCCGCTTCGCGGACGAATCCTCCGTCGGGCGTAGGGGTTATCTTCTCGCCTTCGGCCAGAAACTCCAGCCGCTTCCCGTCCAGCCGCGGACGCGGATAGAGAACCGTCGCGATTTCCTCGAATTCCTTCATCTCCGGTTCGTAGATCGCGAGTCGTCTCATTGCGCGGGTGTGGTCGATCCACGGACCGCCCGACTGGCTCCAGCCGGGAGAATTGAAGACGCCGAGTTCGACTCCGTTCTTTGCCGCCGCCTTAACCGCCGCGTCGAAAGCCGCATACCATTCTTCGGAAAACGTCCTGACGTCGCCCGGCGCTGGCCCTGCGTCGCCGATGTCTCCGATATGGGCGCGGTCGATGCCGGCTTTCGCCATGGCCTCGATGTCTTTTCTGGCGCCGTCAGCCGAAATGTTGCCCGATATCCAATACCAGTAGCATCCGGTCCTCACCAGCCCGAACGGATCGACGAATCCCTCGAGCAGACGCTCGTACGACACCTCGGCCGGTTTTTCGCCGGTCGTCCGAGGCATCTCGCGCCTGAAGCCTTTCGTCACCCCGTGGGTTCCAACTCTGGCTTTCGGCAGCCAGGTCTCCACATGTCCGCCGTTCCAGCAGTCGACCGATGCGTAATCGACCATGCGTATGGTTTTGCCGCCGGCAACCGGAATCTCGTATGCGAGGCGATAGCCGTCGAGCTTGATTCGGCGCGCGTCGACGAACCCGAAGACATTGGTCTCGATATCGACTGCGTCCGCGTAGCCGCTGTCGATTTTTTCGTCACGGGCGAGAACCACTGGGCCTGCCCTTAGCGCCGTGAAATCTCCGCTTTGCGGATGAGACCCCTTCGGCGCGGCGACCGTCTTGACACGCATGTCGAATTCGATCCTGACCGCGTCCCCGCGCCGCCATCTGCGCCTTATGCCGAAATACGAGCCGCTTTTCGCGCCTTCGAGCGTCTCGCCGTTCAAGCTTACCCTCACGTACTCGCTCCAGCCGGGAATGCGCAGCCGCAGTTCGAACTCCCCGACCTTGACATCGTCGACCGAGATCTCCGCGACGCCGCCGTACGGATACGCCCCGGATATCGAGAGATACGCAAAATCGCTTTCGGCGTCGAGCGGCTCGTACAGATTCACGACCGGGCCGTTCTTCGAATCCATCACCGCGACCGTCGGCAGGTACGCGACCCCCGTCGGTCCGTTCAGATTGCAGCACGTAACCGGCTTCCCGTCGAAATTCCACCCCCAGCCGACGTTGGTGACCTTTTCGCCGTTGAGCAGATTGACGTAGCTGAAGCCGGTGCCGTCAGGCTTCATCGCCCCAAGCAGTCCGTTGTAGGCGTAGTTTTCAATTGCGTCGGCGATCCTGGCGTCGCAGTCGAGCCGGAGTAGCTGCGAGCAGAACTTGAGCCACGTCACACCGGTGCACGTCTCCATCATTCGCTTCATGCCGGGGTTGGTCTGTTCGAACGCGGTGTCGTCCCAGCCCTCGCCGGCGACTTGCGGAGTGTACGGTTGGTCGCCGCCGCCGTTGCCGATTATCGTAATTTCCCTCTCCATCACCTTCCCGAAAAGGCCTTTCGCCGCCGCCAGCGCCTTCTCGTCGCCGGTCGCGCGGTAATACTCAACGACTCCCTCGAACAGCGAAAGCATTTCGTACGCCTTCGGATACACGCCTCCGATGTCTTTCGGAAGCGTCGTCGCGTCCCGCGCCTGGCCGAACAGATCGTACCCCGCCGCGCCGCCGGTCGACATTATGTACGATGCGAAATCGAGATATCTCTTCTCGCCCGTCATGTCGTACAGCCGCATGAACGGCTCGAGCAGTGTCGCCGATTCGATGTGGTTGGCGCTCCAGCCGAGCGAGACGAGCGGAACCTTCCCCTCCCCGTCGCCGATCTGCGATATTATCGCGTCCGCCTGGCGTTTGAGCGATTCGAGAACCCGTCCGTCGGCGTTGACTTCGGTGTAGTAGCGCTCGAGCGCCAGCATCACGTACTTGCGCTCCCACATGTCGCCGCCGGCGTTTCCCGGCTG
>JAGDAE010000060.1 GCA_017959645.1 Kiritimatiellia bacterium | reverse complement strand
TGACTCAAATTGACGTATGTCCAGAAAACCGGCGCGTTCAAAGGAAGCTTCAGACTGTATGCGCTGGATTCTTCCGGACGGTTGAAGAAACTTGCCGCGAATGTTGCAGGCGTGATGGTCGACGGGGTCGGATACGGCTCGGCGACGGTCAAAAAGCCGGCCACAGTCTGTCCGGTCATCGTCGAGTAGTCCATCCCGACGATTGACTCCTATCCATCCCGATGGACGAAGGGTGACCATCGGGATGGAGGGTATGCCGGCATCCCGATGGTCGAGACCGGCGGTTTCAAGTTTGGCGCACACATGGGCGGCCAAATATGGTATAATATCCCGAAACAGAGAGGAATAAGAATGAGTAAACCATCCAACGCCGGAAGCCGCATCCGCACTTATCGCGAGCGTCTCGAAATGAGCGTCTACGATCTCGCGCAGAAGAGCGGCATCGACGAAAAGCTCGTGAACGCGATAGAGAAAGGCGAGGTGCTCCCAGCGCTGGGAGTGCTGACCAAGCTGTCCCGCGCGCTCGGCCAGAGGCTTGGCACGTTCATGGACGACCAGTTCAAGCCCGATCCGATCATCACCCGTGCGTCGGAGATCGAGGCGAAAAAGGTCGCGGGCGAGGGAGTGAACGCGCTGGGGTATTCGTCGCATTCGCTCGCGCTCGGCAAGCCCGACCGGCATATGGATCCTTTCCGCATCGAGTTCGCGGCCGACGGCGTGGACGAGGTTTCGTCGCACGAGGGCGAGGAGCTTATCATCTGCATCGCCGGCGAGGTGGAGCTTACCTACGGCAACGACAAGACGGTGCTCTCGCCGGGCGACACGGCATACTACAACGCGGTCGTCAAGCACGGTCTGCGCGCGATCGGCGGCAAGCCGGCGTCGATATACGGCGTGGTCTTCATGCCGTTCTGACGGAGGGCTCAAGACATGGCATGGTTCGAGTTCCCCAAGGAAAAGCCGGCGATCCCGCCGGCGAAGGCGCTTTGGGCGATTTGCCCGAAGTGCAAGAGCCACTTCGAGAAGAAAACGTGGAAAGAGAACAATTCCATCTGCCCGAAGTGCAACTACCACGGCAGGCTGTCCGCGCGCGAGCGGATCGCGCAGATCGCCGACGAGGGCAGTTTCACGGAGCTGTTCAGGGAGGTTTCGTATTCCGACCATCTCGATTTCCACGACGCTACGGGTTCCTACAAGTCGAAGATCGACGCGACGATCGCCAAGAGCGGCGAGACCGAGTCGATCGTGGCGGGGACGTGCGAAATCGGCGGACACAAGGCGATGCTCTGCGTGATGGATTTCTCGTTCATGGGCGGCTCGCTCGGGACCGGCACGGGAGAGCGGATCGCCCGCGCCTGCAGACAGGCGGTCGAGGAGCGGCGGCCGCTGGTGATCTTCTCGGCTTCAGGCGGCGCGCGCATGCACGAGGGGATACTCTCGCTCATGCAGATGGCGAAGACTTCGGCGGCGATCGCCAAGCTCAAAGAGGCGGGGCTGCCGTACATATCGGTATTGACCGATCCGACGACGGGGGGCGTGTCGGCCTCTTACGCGATGCTCGGCGACATAAACATAACCGAACCGAAGGCGCTGATCGGCTTCGCCGGGCGGCGCGTCATCGAGAACACGATACACCAGAAGCTGCCGGACGATTTCCAGAGCGCGGAATATCTCGAAAAGCACGGCTTCATCGACAAGATCGTCGAGCGCTCCCGGCTGAAGGGCTTCATCGCCAAGATGCTCGGCCTGTGGGGTTTCTGAACGGGAAACGGCGGAGTCCAAGGATATGACAGCGATAGAAAAAGTGAAGATCGCGCGCGACCCGAAAAGGCCGCATCTCAAAGATTTCATCGACGGCATTTTCGCCGGCTTCGAGGAGCTGCACGGCGACCGGCTGGCCAACGACGACCGCGCCCTGATCGGCGGCTTTGCGACGCTCGAGGGCAGGAGCGTGCTCGTTCTCGGCCACAACAAGGGAGCGACGGTCGAGGAGAACATGGCGGCGAATTTCGGCATGGCCAACCCCGACGGCTACCGCAAGGCGATGAGACTCGCGAAGTTGGCGGAGAAGTTCCATCTGCCGGTGATCACGTTCGTCGACACGCCCGGGGCGTATCCCGGTCGCGAGGCCGAGGAGCGCGGGCAGGCCGAGGCGATCGCCAAGTCGCTCGAGTTTTTCGCGCGTCTGAAGACGCCGGTCGTGGTCGTCATAACCGGCGAAGGCGGCTCGGGGGGAGCCTTGGCGATCGCGGTCGGGGACAGGGTGCTGATGATGGAGAATGCGGTCTACTCGGTGATTTCGCCCGAGGGGTGCGCGGGCATTCTCTGGCGCGACGGCGCGAAGGCGCCCGAGGCGGCGGAGGCGCTCAAGATCACCGCAGCCGACCTCAAGAAACTCGGCGCCATCGACGAGATCGTCAAGGAGCCGGCTGGCGGCGCCCAGAAAAACCGCGCGCTCGCGTGCAAAAACGTCAAGAAGGCGTTACTCAAGGCGCTCGCGGAACTCGACGGAACCGACCCGGACGCGCTGATCGAGGCGAGGTGCGAAAAGTTCGCGAAGATGGGGAATTTCCACAAGTAAGGACGGACAATGGCCGAAGAAAACAAATCGTCGCTCGATGCACTAAGCGCGCTGTGCAAGCGCCGCGGGTTCATCTACCATTCGTCGGAGATCTATGGGGGCATGCCCGGGTTCTGGGACTACGGTCCGCTCGGATGCGAACTCAAGAACAACGTCAAGCAGGCGTGGTGGCAGTTCACCGTGCGCGGGCGGCAGGACGTCGCCGGCCTCGACGCGACGATCATCATGCATCCGAAAATCTGGAAGGCGTCGGGCCATCTCGACACGTTCGCCGACCCGATGACGATGTGCAAGGACTGCAAGAAGCTCATGCGCGCCGACCAGATAAACGACATCTACGCCGAACAGAAGAAAAAGCCGCAGCCGAAGGCGGCCGGCAGCGATTTCTTCTGTCCGTACTGCGGAGGCGAGCTGACGGAGCCCAAACCGTTCAACCTGATGTTCAAGACGGTGGTCGGCCCGATCGACGACCCGGCGAACGTCGCGTATATGCGCCCGGAGACGGCGCAGGCGATTTTCGCGCAGTTCCAGAACGTCACCGCCACTTCGCGCCAGAGCGTGCCGTACGGAATCGCCCAGATGGGCAAGAGCTTCCGCAACGAAGTCACGCCGAGAAACTACACGTTCCGCTCGCGCGAATTCGAGCAGATGGAGCTCGAGTTCTTCATCCGCCCCGACGAGGCGGTGGAGCTGCTGCACGGCAAGGTCGCCACCCTAGCCGACAATCCCGATCTCGACGGCCCGGTGCAGGACGATTGGGGCTGGGAGGTATGGCACAAGTACTGGGTTGAGCAGCGCAAGAAGTTCCTCAACGCCGTCGGGCTGCCGACCGAGCATTTCGTGGAGTACTGGCAGAAGCCCGACGAGCTCGCCCACTACGCGCGCGCCTGCGTCGACATCGAATACGATTTCCCGTTCGGCCGGCAGGAGCTGGAGGGAATCGCCGCGCGCGGCGACTTCGACCTCTCGCAGCACCAGAAGTGGTCCGGCGAAAGCCAGGCGGTTTTCGACGACCCGCTCAAGCAGGCGTGCAAGAAGCTCTCCGACGAGGAGAAGCGGGCGTTCGTCGCGAAGGTGCAGGCCGATTGGGCGAAGCGCGGCAAGGATGCGGCGGCGGCGGAAAAGTTCTGCCTCGATCTCTTCGAAGGCAAGTACGTTCCGCACGTGATCGAACCGTCGGCCGGCGTCGACCGGCTCATGCTGGCGCTGCTGTGCGAAGCGTACGAGGAGCAGAAGATATCCGACGGCAAGGGCGGGGACGACGTGCGCACGGTGCTGCACTTCAGCCCCAAGGTGGCCCCGATCAAGGTCGCGATCTTCCCGCTCGTCAAGAAGGACGAGGCGCAGGACCGCATGGCCCGGGAAATCTTCGAAAAGCTGCGCAAGAAGGTAAACTGCATGTGGGACGTCTCCGGCGCGATCGGCCGGCGCTACCGCAGGCAGGACGAGGCGGGAACGCCGTGGTGCATCACCGTCGACGGGCAGTCGGTGCAGGACGGTACTTTCACCGTGCGCGAACGCGACTCGATGGAGCAGAAGCGCATGACCTACCACGAGTTTCTCGCGATGATGTACGGGGCGCTCGAATTCTGAACCGAAAACACTCACGTCAAAAAGGAGAACAACGATGAAAAAATCCATTGCACTGTTCACGGCGGCTTTCGCGGTCGTCTCCGCGTTCGCGGACGAGGAGGTTCCTCGCGTGCCGACACCGGTCCAGATAAGTTTCGCATCTCCTCTGCAGCTGCCGCCTTTCCAGCGGGACGTATGGGGGCTTCGCGCCAACATCCTGTTCGGGCTCTCCGGCGACGTGTACGGCCTCGACGCCGGACTCATCGGAGCGGCAGACGGCGATTTCGGCGGCATCAGCGCGCAGGGCTTCAACCTTGTCGGCGGTTCGGCGGGCGGAATTCAGCTCGGCGTCGCCGGCAACTACGTCGGGAAGAACTTCTACGGCCTGCAGGCGGGCGGCATCCTCAACATGAACCTGCTTGCGGCGTACGGCGTGCAGTTGGGAACCGTCAATATCGACCGCGAGTTCACCGGTCTGCGTCTCGGCCTGGTCGACTATTCCCACGACGTCTTCGACGGCTGGCAGCTCGCGGCGGTCAACGTGAACATGGCGGATACCGTCGGCGCGAGCTGGGGCGCGATCAACTACGCGCGCGGCAACCTGACCGGCGCCCAGATCGGACTGTTCAACTCGATCGGCGGCTCCGCAAGCGGGTTCCAGCTCGGCGTTTTCAACGCGGCGACGGATTTGACCGGCGTGCAGATCGGCATACTCAACCTCAATATCGCCAGTTCGCTGCCGATCATGGCGGTTCTGAACGCCAGATTCTGATTCCGCCGCGGGCGGAAAAGCGGTGCGACATCCGCCAATGAGGAGATATTGGATTGCGGCGGCGGCCGGCTATGTCGTGCTGGCCGCGTTTGCGATCTGGTTCGGCGGGCTGAACCAGGACGAAGGGTGGTATCTGTACGCGGCCAACATGGTCGCCGGGGGGAAGTCGCTCTACAGGGATTTCGCTTTCACCCAGGCGCCGGTCATGCCGGTCGTCTATTCGCTTTTCGCACCGGTCTGGAACGCATTCGGCCTGCTCGGAGCCAGGATATTCACGGCGGCGCTCGGGCTGCTCGCCGTAATCTTCGCGACGGGACTGGCCAGAAAAGTCGCCGACGGCGAAAACCGCGATACGGCCGCTCTCGTCGCGTTTCTGCTGCTGGGCAACAATCTCTACCATCTCTATTTCACGGCGATTCCGAAGACGTACGCGCTCGCGTCGGCGTTCGCGCTGGCCGGATTCTATCTGCTGACATTCCGCCGGCCGCTGTTCGCGGCGGCGTCGGCCGTCGCGCTGGCGTTCGCGGCCGGCACGCGCATTTCGCTGGCCGTCCTGCCCGCAGTCGCCTGGATATGGCTTCTCTGCCGGCGGGAATATCTGCGCGCGGCGGTTTTCGCCGTCGCCGGTTTCATCGCTCTCGCGCTGGTGTTCGGTCCGTTTCTGATCGATCCGGCGGCGCGCGAGGGGCTGATCGCCGCGCAGCGCTATCATGCGCTTCGCGAAGGATCGGGAGTGTTTTTCAGCATCGGCAGCGTAAGCCGTCTGGTGCGGTGGTATCTGCCGGTTTTCGTCGTGCTCGGACTCGGCGGCTTCAAAAAGGCGACGCTGGCGGCGGTCGCGTTTCTCGCGGTGTTTCTCGTGCAGATGATGGCGCCGTTTCCGTACGAGGACTACCAGGTTCCGGTTATGGGTCTTCTGGCGGCGTATGCGGCGGCCAACTTCAACGTCAAACGCGGTGCGCTGGCGGCGCTCGGGCTGTCTTGGGCGTGTGCGTTCGGCAATCCTCTGCTCGAGAAGTGGACGACCGACGGGCAGGACCGGTTCTGGACATTGAAGAAAGACAAGAGCGAACTCGCGACGCTGCGGGAAGTGGCGAGGGGGATTGAATCGGAAGACCCGGGAGGAAAGGAACTTCTCACGCAGGACCTCTATCTTGCGGTCGAAACCGGCAGAAAGGTTCCGGATGGATTGGAGATGGGACCGTTCGCGGAGCTTTCGCCGGAAGAATGGCGTACGCTACTTGGGTCGGCTCCGTGCCAGGTGGCGGCGCTTTCGGCGTACAGTTTCGCGATTCTGCCGCCTGGATGCTCCGAGCGCCCGGTCGACGAGCAGATGGAGTTCTGGAACATACTCAAGCGCAACTATTCGCTCGTGCGGCGGGTGGAGCGGTTCGGACAGAATTCGACGAGCCTTCTGGTTCTAAAACGCAAATGACTGCGCAGGAGATAAGAGAGCGGATAATCGGCGCCGTTTCGCGCAACGGCGGGCATCTTGCCTCTTCGCTCGGCGCTGTCGAGATCGCGATGGCGCTGAACGAGGTTTTCGACGCCGGGAAGGACCGGATTGTCTGGGACGTTGGCCACCAGGCGTACGCATGGAAGATTCTCACCGGGCGCGACGGGCGGTTCGACACGCTTCGCAGACGCGGGGGAATCGCGCCGTTTCCGCTGCCGTCGGAATCGCCGGCCGACGCGACGGTATCCGGCCACGCCGGGGTCGCGCTCTCGACGGCGCTCGGGCTTGCGGCCGCGCGCGACCGGACCGGCGGCGCAAACCATGTCGTCGCGGTCATCGGCGATTCGTCGATCGTGAACGGGACGAGTTTCGAGGCGCTCAACAACTGCGCGTCCGCGACTGGCAAGATCATCGTCGTGCTCAATGACAACAAGATGTCGATCTCGCGTCCGGCCGGCAGCTTCTCGCGATTCCTCGGGCGGCTCATAACCGGAGTAAGGTACAACCGGGTGAAGAAGGCGGCGGAAAACGCCGGCCATGCGCTGAAGCTGACGTTCCTGCGCGGACTCTACCACAGCGTCGAGAGCCGCATCAAGGGGCTTTTTCTCGGCAACCGCCTGTTCGAGCAGATGGGGCTTCGCTACATCGGGCCGGTCGACGGACACGATCTCAAGGCGCTGACCGGCGCGTTCACGGTCGCGAAGGAGGACAAACGCGCGGTTATCGTGCATGTCGTCACGAAGAAAGGTCGCGGATTCGCGCCGGCCGAGCGCAACCCGACCGCCTGGCACGGAGTCGGTCCGTTCGAGGGCGGGGAGCTGCCGGCGAAGAAGGGCGGCACGTGGAGCGACGCGTTCGGGGAGGCGTTGCTCGGATTCGCGAAAAAAGACGCGCGCGTGGTCGCGCTGACGGCGGGGATGAAGGACGGAACCGGGCTTGCGGGATTCGAGAGGGAGTTTCCGGACAGGTTTTTCGACGTCGGCATTTCCGAGGGCCACATGCTCGCGTTCGCAGGAGGGCTGGCGGCCGGCGGGATGCGTCCGGTAGTCGCGGTGTATTCGACGTTTCTGCAGCGTGCGGTCGACCAACTGATGCACGATGTCGCGATCGCCAATCTGCCGGTGGTAGTGTGCGTCGACCGCGCGGGCGTGGTCGGAGCGGACGGCGTCACCCACCAGGGGCTGTACGATATCGCGATGCTCAGGTGCCTGCCGAATCTTACCATCGTGCAGCCGAAAGACGCGGAGGATCTGGAAGCGCTGCTTTCCGAGGCGCTCGAGCGAAACGGGCCGACCGTCATCCGCTATCCGCGCGGACAGGTTCCGGAGAAGACGGCGGCAGATTCCGTCCCGGCGAAACCGCGGTACGCGATCTGGGCGACAGGCGACTGGTATGGCAAGGCGCGAGAAATCGCCGGGCGTACCGGCTCGGTGGCGGTACACGCGCGGACGATCAAGCCGTTCGACGCGGCGCTGCTGAAATCTCAGCGCGAGGCGGGAATGAAAATCGTCTGCATCGAGAACGGATGCGTCGCCGGCGGCCTCGGCGAGGCGATAGGGGCGGATTTCAGATTCGGGTGGCCCGACTGCTACATTCCGCACGGTTCGCCGATGGAGCTGGAGAAGGAGTTCGGACTGGATGCGGATTCGATAACGGAGGTTCTCAATGGCTAAAGTCTACGGCGTCGCCGGAGAGTGGGCGAGAGTAAGAGGTACGGTGCTCGGGTTGTGGCCCGTGTTTCTCGGGGTGTTCGTTCTCGGGATATCGGTCGCGCTCGTCGGGTTCGGAATGCTCGCGGCAGGGTTCGCGACGATTCTCGCGACCGGCTGCTTCCTCTTCTGGAGCATGCGCAAGGGGTTGCGCAGAATCGAAAGGTTCTTCAAGGGCGCGCGCGGCGAAGAGCATGTTTCCGAGATCCTGAAAACGCTGCCCGACGCCTATCGCGTGTACAACGATTTTCTCGCCTGCGGCACCCACGTCGACCACGTCGTCGTCGGACCGGCCGGGATATTCTCGATCGAAACGAAGTTCTGGACGGGTTCGGTAACCATCGAAGACGGGCACATCCTTCTCGACGGACAGCTTCCCGACCGCTCCCCGATCACGCAGGCGCTCCGCGAGGCGGCGAACGTCCGCAACGAACTGGCGAAACTCGGCTGGACGGGATACACGGTCACGCCGGTGCTCGCGTTCGCCTCCGACACGTTCCGCCAGCACGTCGCCGATCTCCACGGGGCGGTGATCATGAATTCCTGCGAATTGCGCGGATGTTTCGACACGAAGCGCGTGGCCGTGCCGCCGATGGAGCTCGATCGCCTCTTTTCGCTTCTGGAGAACCGCATATGATGGGAAAAACAGTCTTCGCGGCGGCGTTGCTGCTGTCGTCCGGCGCGCTTGCCGACGGCGTCGAACCTGAAAAATACTACGGCAGAATCGCGATGCGCCTCGGCGACATGCTGCCGAAGAGCCACGTTCTGCAGCGGCGGCTCGACGACGAAATCTCGCGCCGGGCATGGACCAATCTCGTCACCTACTACGACTTCGACCATTCGGTGTTCCTCAAGGGCGATCTCGAGAAGCTGGCGCAGCGCGACCGGACGATCGACGACGAAATACGGAAGGGCGACGTGAGCTTCGGCTTCGAGACGCACGACCTGTTCCGCCAACGTCTTGCGGAGCGGATGGAGTTCGTCTCCAACGAGCTGGCGAAAGCAGGGTGGGATTTCTCGTCCAACGAGACGTACCGGGTGCAGCGAAAAAACGCCGAATGGCCGGCGACGCGCGAGGAGGCGGAGGAGCACGGGCGCAAGCGGCTGAAGAACGAGGCGCTCGTGCAGATACTCAATGCGGAAATCGACGGCGCGACCAACGAAACCGACGTCGCCGGCAACCTCGCGAAAAAGTACCGCCAGTATTTCGCGGTTCTTTCGGAGCCTGACGCCGAGGATGTTCTGCAGAACTACCTTTCGGCGGTGGCGAGAGCGTACGATCCGCATTCCGACTATCTGTCGCCGGCCTCGAAGGAGGACTTCGAGATGGAGATGAATCTGACCCTCTGCGGCGTGGGAGCGGTGCTGTCGATGGACGACGGCGCGCTCAAGATCGTCGAGGTGATGCCGGGCGGCCCGATGGATGTCGACGGGCGAATCAAAGAAGGCGACAAGATCGTCGGCGTCAAGCAGGCGGACGGCGAGATGGAAGACGTCATGTGGCAGCCGATGAAAAAGTCCATCAAGAAGATCCGCGGCAAAAAGGGCACGCGCGTGACGCTCGAGATAGTGCCGAGGTCGGACCCGACCGGGTCGGCGAAAAAGCTGATCGAGCTGGTGCGCGACGAAATCAAGCTCGACGACCAGGCGGCGACAGGACGGGTCGAGACGGTGTCGCTCGATGGCTTCGACGCGAAACTCGGCTACATCTATCTGCCCAGTTTCTACGGAACGATGGACAAGCGTCCGCAAGATCCTGGATACCGCAGCGCGGCGATGGACGTGTCGAAATACCTCGCCGCATTCAACGCACAGGACGTGGACGGGCTGGTGCTCGATCTGAGAGGCAACGGCGGAGGGAGCCTCAGGGAGGCGGTGTTCCTTTCCGCGCTGTTCGTTCCGCAAGGTCCGGTCGTCCAGATACGCGACGTCAACGGCGTCGGATGCCTGCCGATACCTCCGGGCAATCCGGTCGCGTTCCGCAAGCCGATGGTGGTTCTCACCGACCGCGCGTCGGCTTCGGCCTCGGAGATCGTCGCCGGGCATCTCCAGGACGTCGGCCGCGCGGTCGTGCTAGGCGACGGCAGGACCCACGGCAAGGGAACGGTGCAGACGGTGATGGGCATGGGGCCTGAGCGCTACGGTTCGATGAAGATCACGACGGCGCGGTTCTACCGGGTCGACGGGCGCTCCACCCAGCTCGAGGGCGTCGAGGCCGACATCCGCCTGCCGTCGCTGCTCGACTCGCTCGACATCGGCGAGGACAAACTTCCAAATTCCCTGCCGTTCAGCAAGATACTTCCGGCCGACTACTACCGTTGCTGGAACATGAACAGCTACGTTCCGGAGCTCGAACGTCTCGCCGGGGAGCGTCTCGCCTGCGACGAACGCTATATACGCCACCTCGAAAACGTCAAGGGCATGAAGCTTATCGGAGATCGCGAAGAAGTCCCGCTCGAACACGATGCGCGCAAAGCGATGATGCTCGCCGACCGGGAATTGCGCGAGCTGGACGACGAAGACGGCGAGGACGGCGATGACGAACAGGGCGAGACCGCGCGCCGCAAGCGCAACGAGCGCGCGAAAGACGATGTCGTTCTCGATTCCGCCTTCGACATTCTCGCCGATCTCGTGCGGCTCAACGGCGGTGCGGAACTGCCCCGCGTCGAACAGCAGCTGAACTGGTACGAAATGCTTTTCAGGGAGTGACGCCATGAATACGGTACGTTTTGTGAAAATGCACGGCGCCGGCAACGATTTTGTCCTCGTTGACGATCGCGAAGGACGTTTCCCCGCCGACGATCACCGTCGCATCGCGGCGATGGCGACGCGTCCGGACGGGATCGGCTGCGAGGGCGTCATTCTCGTGCGCGATTCGGCGAACGCCGATTTCAGCATGCTTTTTTTCAATCCGGACGGCACCGAGGCCGAGATGTGCGGCAACGGAGCGCGGTGCGTAGCCGTTTTTGCGCGGGAGATCGGCGCGGCGAGCGGCAAGGCGATGCGTTTCGAGACTGCCGCCGGCACCGTCGACGCCGAAATCCTCGACGACGGACTGGTGCGGATATCGGTTCCGCCGCCGCGCGAAGTCAAGGATGATTTCGCGCTCGCCGGAGTCCCCCACAAGATAGTCACCGTCGAAAATCTCTCCAGAGTCGATGTCGAAGACGAGGGACGGAGGATCCGCATGAGCGGGGAATTCGCGCCGGACGGGACCAACGTCGATTTCGTCGCCTGGCACGCGCCAGACAAGTTTTCGATCAGGACCTACGAGCGCGGGGTCGAGGCGGAGAGCGGCGCCTGCGGAACCGGCGCCGTCGCCGCCGCGATCGTCGGCGTCGCGCAGCACGGCCTTGAATTCCCGGTCAGGGCGAAAACGGCCTACGGATACGAACTTGTCGTGGACGGTGTGTATGAAAACGGGGAGTTTTCGTCAATCACGCTCACCGGCCCCGTAAAGCGCCTGTTCGAAGGAACCGTCGATTTCGATTCGCTCTCTCCGATCGGGGAGTAGGCAAGACCCGGCATGATGTGCAAAAACGAAAAAGGAGAAAAGAAAATGAAGAAACTCATGATTGCCGCCGCGATCGCGGCCGTGTCCGCATGCGCGAACGCCGATGTCGCCTGGAGCTGGTGGCTGGACAACAAGACAGCGACGCCAGACGTCTCGTTCGGCATCGCCTCGAAGTGCCTGTCGGTCGACGCGCTCGAGCTGTCGGCCCTGTACAGCGCTTCGCCGGTCAGAAACGGACTGCAGTTCACGGTTTTCGGCATCAACGATTCCGCCGCGTCCTGCGCGCTGCAGCTTGCGCCATGGTACAACGGCGGCGACGATCCGTGCGTGCAGCTGGCCTTCGTCAACAATGCGGACGATCCGTGCGTGCAGCTCGGGTTCCTGAACATATCGGACGCGTCGGCGTTCCAGCTCGGGTTTCTTAATTTCAATAAAAAGGGATTTTTGCCGGTTTTCCCGTTCATAAACTTCAATCCGTCGGTCTTCGACTGATCCGCCAAGACGGCGAAGGGGGCTTTCTCCGCAGACGAACCAGCTTCTCTGCGGAGAAACATCTGGGGGTTTTCGGGAAGTCATATGGGGGTCGGCGATTTCATAAGGGGGTAATTGCGATTTTATATGGGCGCTTCCCCGATTTCATATGAGGGCTTTCCCGGTTTCATAGCAGGGCTTTCGCGGATTTGCAGAAGGGGGGTGGCGGCGCGGGCCGGCCGCTTCTCATTTCGCGGTTTCATATGGGCGGATGCCGCAATCAGTGCGATTTGCGCCAGTCGTGGGGATTCTGCGGGGAAGGTCCG
>JAGDAE010000059.1 GCA_017959645.1 Kiritimatiellia bacterium | reverse complement strand
TTTCGAGTGGCCCGAGGGACTCGCCCCCGAGGCGGGCACCCAGGCGGAGTTCCGCATGAAATCGCGCGGAGGCGTCGTTGACGGCGAGGTCTATCCCACGAAAAAGACCGTCACCATCATCGCGGGCGACACGCCGCTCGCGCACATCGACGAGTGGTACGCGGGCAATGCGGGCAACGGAGTCTTCCTGCCGGCCAACTTCCCCGTCCTCAAAGGCGGAGGACTCATGGCCGACGCGGACCACCTGCCGGCCTTCGCGGGAATCAAGAACGGCAACCCGGTGAACGGAGTCTGGCCGCTGGACAAGATCTCGACCAACACCGACGAGCAGCTGGTCCTGAACTACACCACCGACCCGGCGTTCTCGTTCGACGACGGCTCCACCGTGACGATCACCCACAAGGGCATAACCGTCACCGGCGTCTTCAACCCCTCGTAAGCGAAGGATTGGCGGAGCCCGGAGCGGGCAAGACCCGCTCCGGGACATGGCCGTTATTCGGCTTTCTGCATCCGGTCCAGTTTGCCCTGGCGGAAACGCTGGACGGCTTCGCGGACCGCCTCGGCGTTGCGGGTGGAGATGGTTCTGTTCGCCGCGCCGCGGTAGATGCTCACCGCCTGGTCGCCCATGTAGTTGTGCGCGTCGTCCCACATGGAATTGGAATACTCGAAACCGTACTGCAGAGCGAAGAACGCCCAGCCGTCGAGATTGCCGTCCAGCGCCGTACCCTGCAGCCACAGCAGATCCCACGGCGCGTTCGGCGATTTCTCTCCGAAACACGGCGTATTGTAGAACATGAAGATATTGAACTTGTTGTCTCCCTTGCGCGAGAGCACCGTGGAATATTCCTGGCTGGTGTTGGCGGCGACGGAGAAATGGTTGAAGTACGGACAGAAGTTGTCGACATACGGGATGATCTTGAGAATCCTGCCCGCGGTCTCGCCGCCGGCTTCGCCGGGATTCACCCAGAGCTTGACTTCCGGCGCCCACTCTTTCATCTTCTCCGCGCACGAAAGCCACAGGTTTATCGCCTCGTCGCTGCCGGGCTCGTCCATGAAGCTCCACGTCCAGTCGCCGTAGCCGTAGCCCTGGTCGCGGAAGCGCTTGACGACGTCCTTGACGTGGGCTTCGTCCATCCACGCGTCGTTGAGGTGCAGCGTGAGCTTTATCCCGTATTTGTCGGCGTCCGCCTTGGGAACCAGCATGTCGCCGATGCAGTTGACGCCCAGCTCTTTGTAGAGCTCCCAGCACGACAGACGCTGGTAGGGGCTCGACCAGCCGTAGACGTAAGGAACCGGCACGCCTTCGGGATACGGCTCGAGACGCTCGATGCGCAGCTCGCAGACCTGTCCGCCGACATCGACCTTGACCGTGCGGCCCGAGAAGCCCTTGCGCCCGTGCACGGTGAGCCAGACGCCGACCGTATGCCCGGCCGGGGCCAGATAGCGCTCGCGCTTGAGCAGCGGCTGCGGGTTCCACTGCCAGTCGCCGCCCATGACGAGCGCTGGCACGCGCCACTCGACGAGTCCGTCCTTGTCGCCGGAGATTTCCGGGGTTATGTCGAGGGTCTCTTTGGTATTGTTGCGCGCGAGAAGTAGCACCGTCTGCGCCTCGCCCTCGCGCAGCTTCACGTCGACCGGGTTGAGATTGTCGTCGGCCGAAGGCCCGGTGGTGCGGAAGTATCCGCTCCACGGATCGGGCTTGTTCCAGACGGTGACGGCCTTGTCTTTGTCGTAGGGAACGAAGAAATCGGCCGCGCCTTCAGGCACGTATTCGTCGTTCCTGGCGACGATGACCGCGTCGACCCTGCGGTAGGTCTCGCCGGACTCGCTCTTGTAGATTCTGAAGCGGAGCTTGCGGTCGGCCGGCGCGTTGACCTTGATCTTGATCCAGTTGAAGCCGCCGTGGTGCCAGCCCCAGTCGCGGTCTTCGGCCAGCTCCTCCTCGTGGAGGCGGTTGCCGGCGGAATCTTCGATATAGAACCAGTAGCGCGCCACGTAGCCGCCGATTTCGATGTAGCGCAGCCAGACGTTGTATTCGCCGTCTTCCGGCAGATCGATGTCGGCATAGGCATCGGCCTCGCCGCCCCAGTAGCCGTTGCCGAGCACCGCTCCGCCGGAGGCGTCGCCGTTGCCCTCGACGTACCAGCCCTCCTTGCCGATCGTGAAATTCTCGGCTTCGATCTTGGCGCGCCAGCCCCAGTCGTAGGAAAGTTTCGCGAACGTCTCGTCGATATTCTTCTTCTCGGCTTCGACGTACGCCGGGCGCCCGAGCAGGTTGGACTCTTCGTCGAAGTAGACCATGCTGGCCATGCGCTTGCCCTCGACGCCTTCAAGCCGGTCGGCGAGGATGTCGGCGATCAGCGCCTTGCGCCAGACGAGCCAGCATTCCTTGAGCGCGGCGGAGGGACCGGCGGATCCGGAAGACGAGAACGTCAAAATCTCGCGCAGACGCTTGAATCCGGAGCTCGGCTCGCCGTCGTCGAGCGGAACGATAGGACGGCGCTCCCAGACATCCTTGAACGCCAGAGTCTCCGCGTCCGGAGCCTTCGACGAAACCAGAACCGCTCCTTCGCCGGCCGGCTTTTCGGGGACGGCGACGGGATCTTGGGTGAAGACGATCGCGTTGACGATGCGGCTCTGGAAGTTGCCGTCGCACGTAAGCCCGTGCAGGGTGACCGAATAGCGTCCCTTTTTGACGAACGTCATCGGGGTCGATTCCCAGAGCCATCCGCGCGGTTCCGCCTTGCGGTTGGGCAGGACTTCGTCGTGGTGGCTGAACTCCGCCCAGTCGAACCGGTGCTCGAACACGTCCTGCGCGAAAGTCAGCGCGCCGTCGTCGAGGTCGGCCATGCGCCCGTCGCCGAGGATGAAGTTGAACGCGCTTACGCAGTCGGGCTCGTGCCAGTATTTCGCCCAGATGCGGTAGTAGCCGTCCTTCGGTATGTCGACGCCGATGCGCACCATGCTGCCGTTGTGGGCGCCGGGGCCGACGATGCACTTCTCGCCCTCGAACTCCTGCACCTCCCACTGCTTTATCTTCGCGTTGGCGAAAGCCTCGCCGGAGATCCAGACCGTGTCGAGGGTGTCGTCGAGCTTCGCGGCCCCTACCGGATCCTCGGCGAGAAGCTTCTTCGCGAAATCTCCGTTTGCGCGGCAGTAGCCGAGAAAGTGGTTGAAGCCGGTCACGGTTCCGCCGAGACGGTCCCAGTTGAGTTCGTCCGGCTCGTCTTCGATCGCGAACGCGACCGATGCCAGCGCCGCGACTGCGGCAAGTATCGTTTTTTTCATTGTTGCCTCCCTTTTTGGCGTATTGAGAAATGTCAGTGGCGGAACGAGCGCTGGCCGGTGAACACCATCGCTATTCCGTTGTCGTTGCAGCAGTCGATCACGTCCCAGTCGCGGATCGCCCCTCCCGGCTGGACGATCGAGGTTATGCCCTCGCGTATGCCGACCTCGGCGCCGTCCCTGAACGGGAAAAACGCGTCCGAGACCATCGCGCACCCGGGAAGCCCGCCCTTCTCGGCGCGGGTCTGCTCCATGATCTCGGCCTGCTTCTTCGCCCCGTCCTCTTCGCCGAAAGCGAGCCGCAGATCGTTGTACGGCTTCTGGTATTTCTCCCAGCTTATCCAGTCGGCGTGCTTGGTGTACGCCTTGTCGCGCGCGATTTCGGCGACGCCGACGCGATCCTGCTCGCCGGTGCCGATGCCGACGGTCGCGCCGTCCTTGACGTAGAGCACCGAATTGGAGGTTACCCCCGCCTCGACGAGCCAGCCGAAGACGAGATCTTCGTATTCCTTCGCCGTCGGCAGACGCTTGATCTTGTGCTCCTCGTACGAGACGGCGCCGGTCGCCTTGTCGACGATCTTGCGGTTGCAGTACGCCGGCATCATGTCTTCCGGCTTGCGGGCGTTCGCCGAGAACGAGGTCTGCACGACGATTCCGCCGTCGATCAGCGATTTGAAGTCGACCACGTGCTTGGCGACGAAATCGGAAAGGCGGGACATGTTCCGTATGCGGAAGACGCGCAGATTCTTCTTCGCCGCGAAGATATCCATCACGCCTTCCTTGAAATCGGGGGCTACGACCACCTCGGCGTAGTTTTCGGCGATCAGTTTCGCGGTCTCGACGTCGCACTCGCGGTTGAGGGCGATCGCTCCGCCGAACGCGGCCAGACGGTCGGCCTTGTTGGCGCGGAAATACGCCTCGGCGAGCGTGGAGCCGGTCGCGACGCCGCACGGGTTGTTGTGCTTCACGATGACCGCCGCCGGCTTGTCCATGAGATAGCGCAGGATGTTCAGCGCGTTGTCGGTGTCGGTTACGTTGGTCTTGCCGGGATGCTTGCCCGACTGCAGAAGCTCCGGAACCGAGGCGAGATAGCGCCCCGGCTGCAGAAGCTCGACGTCGCCGAGCGCGAGGTTCCCGTTCACCAGCCGGTAGAGAGCCGCCTCCTGGCCGGGATTCTCGCCGTAGCGCAACCCCTTCTCTTCGCCGCCGATGTTCCACGTCACCTTCTCGTAGCGGAACGTGTGCCGCTCCGCCCCGTCGATGAACGAAATCTCCATCGCCGGAGCGAAATGGTCCGCCTCGATGGTCTTGTACGCGTCTTTCAGGTCTTTCATTGTCATATCCTCGTTTTGAAATAGTCGATTGTTTTCGCCAGCCCCTCGTCGAGCGCGACTTCCGGCTCCCAGCCGAGCAGCTCTTTCGCGAGCGAGATATCCGGCTTTCTTTTCTTCGGATCGTCGGAGGGCAGCGGACGCATGACGATTTTCGATTTCGAACCCGGTATCGCCGCCAGCGTCTTCTGCGCAAGTTCGAGAATCGTGAATTCGGCCGGGTTGCCGGCGTTCAACACCGGCGCGCCGAGCTTGCGCGCCGCGAAAAATTCGCGAATCCCGGACTTGCCGACCGCCGCGTACCGCCTAAAGAACTCGATGAGATCGTCGCAGTACTGGAACGAGCGCGTCTGCGAACCGTCGCCGAACACGGTGATGTCGCGCCCGGTGAGCGCCTGCATGGCGAAATTCGAGATCACCCGCCCGTCTTGCGGATGCATGCGCGGACCGTAGGTATTGAATATCCTGACCATGCGCACGTCGACGCCGTATTCGCGTATGCTGTCGGCGACGAGAGTCTCGGCCATGCGCTTGCCTTCGTCGTAGCAGCTGCGAACGCCTATCGTGTTGACGTTGCCGCAATAGCTTTCCGGCTGCGGGTGGACGAGCGGATCTCCGTAGATTTCGCTCGTCGAGGCGTGGATCAGCTTCGAGCCGTCGCGCCTCGCCAGCTCCAGACAGAAGAGAATCCCCTTCACCGAAGTGAGCGCCGTGAACAGAGGCCTGGCCTGATAGTGCACCGGCGAGGCGGGACAGGCCAGCGAATATATTTCGTCGAACGCGCCGAAATCGTCCGTCTTCGCCTCGCAGACGTCGCGCTCGACCAGCGAAAACGCGGAATTCCCGGCGAAGGCGGCGAGATTGTCTTTCGAACCGGTGTAGAGATTGTCGAGCGCGACCACTTCGTAGCCCTCGGCGAGCAGCCGGGCGCAGAGGTGGCTGCCGAGAAACCCGGCGCCTCCGGTAACCAGCGCGCGTTTCATTGGTGGATGCGGTCGTTGGCCGCCGCCACCTTGTCGCGCAGCGCCTGCTTGTGGGCGCGGAATTTTTCGCGCAGCGTGTCGTCGGCGGTGGCGAGTATCTGCACCGCCAGCAAAGCTGCGTTGACCGGCCCCGCGCTTCCGCACGCCACGGTGGCGACCGGGACCCCGCCCGGCATCTGCACCGTCGCGTAAAGCGCGTCGAGTCCGTTCAGCGCGCCGCCTGCAACCGGAATTCCGATCACCGGCAGAACCGTACCCGCCGCGAGAACGCCGGCAAGATGCGCCGCGCCGCCGGCCGCCGCGATTATCGTCTGGAGCCCGCGCTCTTCGGCGGTACGGGCATATTCCAGCGCGAGATCCGGGGTCCGGTGGGCCGAAATCACCCTCGTTTCGTAGACGACGCCGAACGAATCGAGCGTCTCGCACGCTTTTTTCACCAGCGGCCAGTCCGAATCGGACCCCATCACT